>NZ_CP012836.1:1500000-1797500 GCF_001593605.1 Algoriphagus sanaruensis
AAAATGCCAGCCGACTTCATATTATTTCTGCTGAACGAATCATCGATGAGGTCAATAAAATTGTATTGACACCAAAGCCTTCTTATGGATTCAAACTCCTTTTCGCTTCAAAGCTGCTTCATGAGTTCTTTCCAGAAATGGTAGAACTTCAAGGGGTAGACTCTGTAGATGATAAATCTCATAAGGATAATTTTTATCACACCCTTCAAGTACTCGATAATGTCTGCCAAGTGTCCGACAATCTTTGGCTAAGATGGGCGGCGATTATGCATGACATCGCCAAGCCAGCTACCAAACGTTTTAATCCAAAAGTAGGGTGGACGTTTCATGGGCATGAGGATAAAGGAGCTAAAATGACCCCTTCAATCTTCAGGAGGTTGAAGTTGCCAATGGATGAGCGAATGAAATTTGTCCAAAAATTGGTAAGACTTCATCTTCGTCCAATCGCTCTTGTTAAGGATGAAGTGACTGATTCTGCATTAAGGAGGTTGCTTTTTGATGCCGGTGATGACATTGATGATTTGATGCGACTTTGTCGCGCGGACATCACCTCGAAAAACAATAAAAAAGTCCAACGCTATTTGGAAAACTTCGATAGGGTCGACCAAAAGCTAAAAGAAGTGGAAGAAAAAGATCAAGTACGGAATTTCCAGCCTCCCGTAAGCGGTGAAGAAATTATGGAGATTTTTGGAATTCCTCCTTCAAAAGTGATTGGCGAAATCAAAGAAGAAATTAAAGAAGCTATATTGGAGGGTAGAATTCCAAATGACCCTCAAGTCGCTCGAGAATTTATGTATCAAATCGCCCAGCAAAAAGGGCTTACTCCTATTTCAAAATCTAACTTATAATTATCCATGAAGCGTGCAGTAGTATTCATGCTCCTAATCCTCAGCTCGGGGATGGTGTTTTCCCAAACAGCAACTGATTCAATTCCAAAATTGGATCCCAAAACCAAAAATGCGCTAAATGCAGCAGATCAGGCGGCTTTTCAGTTAGCCATGAGGTACAGTGATCGAGCTTTGGCGAAGACCAAACTATACGATCTCATGGTCAGAAATCCAGAGGATATCCGATACATGGAAGCTTTAGCAAACATCTATTTCGAGGCCAATCAGTCTGCTTCGGCGGCGTTAGTTGCCTTGGATATTTTGGAAATCAACGATAAAAACGTCGGAGCTAAAGAAATAGCAGCTTATTCTTTAGAGCAACTAGGTGCTTTGGATAGAGCTTTGCCTCAATACGAAAGCTTATACCTGTTGACTGGAGATAATTTCAGTCTATTCAAATCTGCCTCTCTTCAATATAATTTGAAGCGGTATGCTGAGGCAATGAACTCGGTTGAAATGCTGATCAAAAATGCAAAAGCTGACGAGAAAATAGGTTTCCCGAAAGAGGATGGAACCACTCAAGAGGTTAGTATGAAGGCAGCTGGATTTAATTTGAAAGGCTTAATCTACTTGGATCAAAATTCAAAAACTGAGGCAAAGGCTGCATTTAGTGAAGCCATCTCCTTAGATCCGAGCTTTGAACAGGCAAAGCAAAATCTGCAATCTTCCAATTGATTTCAAAGACCGGCTCAAGCCGGTCTTTCTTTTTTATCTACACATTAGGAATAAGTTAAATCACCGGGAACAGGAAGGTGCTTTTTGGATATTTGTTTAGATTCAGGAAAATGAATCCTTTATAACCATCGATGAAAAAGTCATTTTTCCTGATTTTGTGGTCAGCATTAGGTTTGACCTCTCTTGCCCTCGCTCAAACTCCAATCACTTACCAATCTCCGAAATTTCGAGAAGCTTGGTCCCAACCATCAATTTATCCCGATCGAATTGTGCTCAATTTTGGAGCAGATCCTTCAACTCAAGTTCAGGTCACTTGGAGGACTAATACCGAAATTACGAATACCAAGGCTCAAATAGCTCCGGCAACAGCCGCTCCCAAATTCTGGAAAAACGGGCAAGAGTTTGTTGCAAAAACTGAACTCATGGATGCTACCCTAATTCCTGATGCAGCATTAAAAGCAAATTACCATTCGGTTTCATTCACTGGGTTAATGCCAGATCAAATCTACGCGTACCGAGTAGGGGATGGGGAGCATTGGAGTGAGTGGTTTCAATTTCGCACCGCAAGTCAAAAAGCAGATGAAAAGTTTTCATTCCTCTACGTGGGCGATGCCCAAAACTATGTCTTGGAACTTTGGTCTCGATTGATTCGGGAAGGATTTAGAAAAGCACCTGAGGCTCGATTTTTTATTCATGCAGGGGATTTGATCAACACAGCTCACAAAGATCAAGAATGGCATGAGTGGTTTACGGCAGGAGGTTTTATTCATAGTATGATTCCGTCTTTCCCAGTTCCGGGTAACCATGAATATCGAGCCATCAATCAAGAAGAAGCAGCTCGAAAAGAGCGAAGCCTTTCGGTGCAGTGGAAACCTCAATTTACGCTTCCTCTCAATGGTCCCGAAGGTCTGGAAGAAACGGTGTATTACATGGATTACCAGGATGTCCGTGTGATTGGATTGGATTCCAATCGCGATCATGAAGTTCAAGCCCAATGGTTAGAAAAGGTTCTTTCCACCAATCCTAAAAAATGGACGGTTGTTACTTATCATCATCCTTTATTTTCAGCTTCAAATGGTCGGGATAATGAAGAGTTGCGGAAACTCTGGAAGCCGATTTTTGACAAATATCGCGTTGATATTGCCTTACAAGGACATGATCACGCCTATGCGAGAGGTAGAGTAGCTCCAGGAGAAAATGTGCTCGATGGACTAAATCTCAAAGATGTCACCGGGACCGTTTATGTCGTTTCCGTAAGTGGAGGGAAAATGTATGATGTCGGTGATGACTGGACTTCTAAAGGTGGGCAGCGAGACCGAATAGCTGAAAATACCCAACTCTTTCAGGTAATTACAGTGGAGGGAAACCGAATGAAGTTTGAATCTTTTACCGCTATAGGTGAATTGTATGATGCCTTTGAACTGGTCAAAGGGGAGAATGGACTCAACCAGTTTATCGAACTTCGAGTCAATGGGGGACCTGAGTTTACCCATTCAAATACGATTCCCTATAAAGATTAAGAAAGCGCTAAAAATTAAGAAGCCGACTGAAAAAGTGAATTTCAGTCGGCATTTTTAATTTTTAGTGAGATTTTATCTAACAGCTATTGCGTCAGGAGTGCTGTCTTTATCTCCAGCGATTGTTCCGTCACTATTTATAGAGCCCAAAAGCAAAATTCCAGCTACATGTGGCGCAGCCATGGATGTTCCACTTAACGAAGCATATCCACCACCTTTATAGGTAGATTGAATCGCTACACCTGGGGCTGCGAAATCAACTGGAGGATTACCATAGTTTGAGAAGGAAGCTAGCCTATCAGCTGAATCCATAGCTGATATAGTATAAATATTCGTTCCATTTACTCTTGCAGGAGATGTACTATTAGCATCAGTACTTTCGTTTCCCGCTGCTAATGAAAATTTTACACGACTTGATGCAATAATTACAGCCTGATCTAATGCTGATGAGACTCCCCCACCAAGGCTCATATTAGCGACATCACCTGATTGTCCGTTTGCTCCTACATAGTTAACTCCGGCAATGACACCTGAAGTAGAGCCAGATCCAGTAGCACCAAGTACCTTGACAGGAACTACAAGTGCTCCTGCTGCTACGCCTACAACTCCGATTATATTATTTTTAGCAGCGATTGTTCCTGCTACGTGAGTTCCGTGCCCGTTTCCATCATCGAGTGATTTGGCGTCTCTCCCGGATGTTCCATTGAATCCATAAGGGGCCACGTTCAAGTCAGGGTGATCTAGGTCAATTCCTGAATCAATAACATACGCTTTATTTGAACCAGAATAGTTTGAAAATCCACCTACACGAGTGATTCCCCAGGGCGTTACTTGAGCGGGAGCGGTTCCTCCACCTCCTCCAGGCCTTTTGCTTCCTTTTTGAGCAATTGAGATTACTCGATCAGGCTCGATATATTTTACTGCTGGGTCTTTCGCCAGTACTTCTGCTTGTTCCGCATTCATCGAAACAGCAAATCCTTCAATCGTACTTCCATAAACTTGATCAATACTTGCTTCAGCAATTCGGTATTTGGCCAGGAGATCGCTGCTTGACTTTCGCATAGAAGCTTGGACTGACTCGTAGCTCATGTCTTTGCGCTGATTGAGCCCAGTAGAATGAAGCACAACGATGTACTTACCAGGGATAATGTCGCCATTTTGGTATTTGACGAACTCGAGTGCAGACGTGCTGTCTACCAATGGATTTTCTTCTGGCTGACAGGCTATAATCCCTGCTGTCAGAGCCGCTGCCCAAACCAATTTCTTTGTTCCAGCTAGCAATTGTTCTTTTCTCATAAGGTATTCAGTTTAAAATAGGAGTATAAGATTCTATTTTATGCCCTGAAATCCAAATTTTAATTGGTTTTATAGTTTATAGACAAGCCGAATTGCACAGCTTGATTAAAGAAAAATTGGCCTCATAAGCAATAGAAAGGCTAAATCATCCGAAATTGCCTTTCCTGATTTTTTTATCTTTTTTTAAAAGACATAAAAAAAGCGGCCAAATTAAAGCCGCTTTGTAGAGAAGAATTTTATTGAATTCGATACCGATCTATCATCCTTCCTGATCTGGTTTTTCGGTCTAGCGTACTGGCCAAATCTACTCGATCGAGCTGCTGAACTCGCGCTCCAGATGGTATTCCAGTGATTTGTTCGATTGCTTTTCGAAGTAATTGTTCATTCACATCGCCTAAAGGACGAAGTCTCTCTGCGGACTCTTTCGCAGAAATGTTAGGTTGGAAGCCAGTCGTATAGTCAGATTGATCTAGACTATTAAAACTTTGTGATACGATGGGCAATATTCCATATTTGTTTGAAGGATTTTCCTCATCCTCGAAAGGAATGGAACCTACATTTTTACCCGTGGTCACATCACCTATGATGAAAACATCCATGTAAGGTTTAAGTCCATTAATGATCAATTCAGATGCAGAAGCAGTTCTAGACGAGGTTAAAATATAAACTCGGTTTCCTTCCAAGATCGGACCTAGATTCTGTGGTTTAGATTTAAATGGAGTTTGAACATTTCGAAGGGATTCCACATTTTCGGTGATAAAACTGTTGTATTTGGTTTTGGAAAAAATGCTAGTGCTGCTCACCCCAGGAGCGATCAAACTAGCGAGATTGACTGCCGAGGAGACAAATCCACCTCCGTTATATCGGAAGTCCACAATTAAATGCTGAATACCTTGGGCTTTAAAATCTGCAAAAATTTGGTCCATTTCATTGTCATACGCAGGAGAGTTTTCTCCTGGTCCGGGAGCAAAGAAATGATAGACCACATACCCGATTTTCTCTCCATTGATGGTGTAGACAGAATCTAGAAAATTGGGATTTTCAGCTAATTGAACAGGCGTTAGTGAAATTTCTCCTTTGGATACAAAACCTCCTTGCCCTTCATCAAATCTTGAATAGGTCAAGCTATGTTGAGCTGAAATTTTCCCAAGGAGCTCCCGGTAATTGTCTAAGGTAATCTGTGTTCCATTGATTTGATTGACAATATCTCCTCGCTTCAAATCCACCAAAGATGCTGGACTGTTCTTTTTGATATAGGTGATTTCTGCGAATACATTTGAGTTGTTTTGGCTTTCTCGATAAAGGGTAAATTCATACCCAGCTTCGAGATTGATGCCATTCAAAGAATTGATCAACTCTTGGTAATCCGGATAAATCACTGAAAATCGGTCGGTCGGTCTATAAAGTAAAGCCTCGAAGTAATCCTCAGGATCTGAGTTTTCAGAGATTGGAGTTCCTAGATTATCCAACCAAAGGTAAACCTGCTTCATCACATCATAGATCCATCGATTAGCAGCAGCGCTAGAGGATGGATCCACCTGAGGGAGTTCGGGATCCTTTTGACATGAAAAAGAAAAAAGAACGATAAAAAGGCCCAAGAGGAGCGAAGACTTTTTCATATGACTTTCAATTTATTTTGATCAAACGACGCAGATCTCAATGATGTTGTTTTAAGAATGAATTTAAAAGGAAGAGCCAAACGAAACGTCGTGGACTTGACTGTCAAGCAGTTTTCCTTTTTCACATTTTAACACTCGATAGGGAAATTTCCGGAGCAATTCATGGTTATGGGTTGCCATTAAAATTGCTGTGCCTTGTTTATTGATTTCTTGGAAAAGCTTAAAAATTCCATCTGCCACATCTGGATCCAAGTTTCCGGTAGGTTCGTCCGCCAATAGGATTGAAGGATTGTTGAGCAAGGCTCTGGCAATAACGATTCGTTGTTGCTCGCCTCCCGAAAGTTGATGCGGCATTTTTGTCAATGCTTCTGCGAGTCCGACCTGAAGAAGTACCTCGCTGATTCGGTTTTTGATTTGAACATTATCTTTCCAACCGGTAGCTTTCAAGACAAAGGCCAAGTTTTCCTGAACTGAACGGTCGGTAAATAATTGGAAATCCTGAAAGATGATTCCGATTTTTCTTCTGAGGTAAGGAACTTCCTTGGTTTTGATTTTTTCGAGATGATACCCTGCAATTTCCACCCTTCCCGTTTTAAGAGGGAGATCTGCATAGAGCGTTTTGAGAAGTGAACTCTTGCCACTACCCGTGCGTCCGATCAAAAAAACAAACTCATGCTGCTCCACTGAAAAATTCACATCCAAAAGAACAGGATTCTCTCCTTGGAAAATGGTGGCTTGGGATACCTGCAGCACAGGCTGAGTACTGAAATCCATGAATAGCTAAGGTCTGATTAAGAAAATATACTGATACAAGTATCGGGCGAGATTATAAATCTAGCTTTTGAAGTTTGCCAAAAGGAAGATTTTTGATCAGTTCTTCCAGCTTTTCTTCCTTTCCTTCGAGTCCAAATTTTTCCACGCTTTTTAACGGGCGATCGGCTCTGAAATAGGCTACTAGGACGAAGTTTTCGTCACGAATCTGAATGTAATCAGGGATTTTTGCTTTGCCTTTTACTTTGATGATGTACATGAATCAGGGGGTCAAAAAAGAGGCTGAGGCTTTTCAGCTTCAGCCTCCCAAGTATATTTATTTACCAGCGGCTTTCGCGTGATCCGCAAGAAATTGTGCCAAGCCTGAATCGGTAAGTGGATGCTTCAGCAATCCTGTGATCACTTTGAGTGGACAGGTTACTACGTCAGCTCCAATCTCAGCACATTTGATCAGGTGCATGGTATGACGAACGGATGCTGCTAAAACCTCTGTTTCGTATCCATAGTTTTGATAAATGTGAACTATTTGAGAAATCAGTTCCAAACCATCATAAGAAATGTCATCTAATCGACCGATAAATGGAGAAACATAGGATGCTCCAGCTTTTGCTGCCAAAAGTGCCTGGCCTGAGGAGAAAATAAGGGTGCAGTTTGTGCGGATTCCCTCACTTTTGAAATATTTCAATGCCTTCACACCATCTTTGATCATTGGGATTTTTACGACGATTTTATCATCGATTTTAGCAAGTTCTTTGCCTTCGCGAATCATTCCTTCGAAATCAGTGGTGATCACTTCTGCACTTACTTTGTCATCCACAATATCACAGATTGCTTTGTAGTGAGCCATTACATTTTCATCTCCAGTGATGCCTTCTTTAGCCATCAAGGAAGGATTGGTAGTCACGCCATCCAAAACGCCAAGATCATAGGCTTCGCGAATTTCACTCAGGTTGGCGGTGTCAATAAAGAACTTCATGGGTATAGGTTTTTTGGTTAAGAATCAAACAAATCTTTTTCAATTGCCAATCAAAATAGCAAGTGAACAAAGTTAGAAGATAAATCAGGATTAGGAATTGAATTGGAAGGGGGAATTCTTAGAGAGGTAAAAAAAAGAGGCGGCATCGCACCGCTACAACCACCTACCCTTGCTCCCTTCCGGACCTGGGGGATTCAGCAGGAGCTGGTCGTGCCGCCGGTGCAAAAGTAAATCAAAATTCAGGCATTCCAATGCTACCCTCTGAAAATGCTCTTATCATTCAGTGAATCAAGTGCTAAAAGTTTTAACTTCGGATTCAATTTTATCCCCAATACCTCCTTTTCTATGAAAAATCACCTCTTTCTTGTATCCGGACTGGTTTTTTCTCTGCTGGGATGCCAAGAGAAAATTAGCCATTATCAAATTCAGCTCAGTGATATTGAACCCAACCTGATCACGCTCGCCTCTGATGAATTTCTGGGGAGAATGCCATTCACGGAAGGTGAGACCATCACCACGCAGTTTTTGGAACAGGAATTTAAAACACTAGGCCTCGAGCCTGGAAACGGAGATTCGTATTTTCAAGATGTTCCGATGGTTTCCATTACGACACTTCCCTCTCAAACCATGGAATTTAAATCTCCAAATCAACAGCTCTCAGCAGAAGGATTGAAAGATTTTGTCATTTGGACTCAACGAACCGATAGTCTAATTACCATCCAAAATGCAGAGGTAGTCTTTGCAGGATTTGGAATCGTGGCTCCTGAGTATGGTTGGAATGACTATAAAAACTTGGATGTCAAAGGTAAAATCGTGGTCGTTTTGGTAAATGATCCGGGTTTTGGGACCGAGGATGCTTCTTTGTTTAAGGGAAATACGATGACTTATTATGGTCGATGGACTTACAAATACGAAGAAGCTGCAAGGCAAGGGGCTTTGGGATGTTTGATTGTTCATAATACCATTCCTGCAGGGTATGGCTTCAACGTCATTCAAAATAGTTGGAATAATGCCAAGCTATATCTGGATGATCGGGGGAAGGAACCCTATAAGTTGGGCTTCGAAGGGTGGATCACCCTACCTACCGCCAATAAGCTTTTTGAAATGTCAGGAAAGAAGGAATCTGAACTTTTGGCAAAAGCGAGAAAAGCAGAATTTGAAGCGATTCCTCTAGGCGTAGATCTTTCAGTTTCCATGAATGTTAAAGCTACCTACAATTCATCAAAGAATGTTGTGGCAAAACTGACCGGGAAATCTCGACCTGAAGAATATATTATTTATTCAGCTCACTGGGATCATTTCGGAATTGGAAAGCCAGATGAAACTGGAGATAGCATCTACAATGGGGCATTGGATAATGCATCCGGAACAGCTGCTTTGATTGCCCTAGCCAAGGCCTTTAAAACAGACGGAGCCCCTGATCGCACCGTTGTTTTTCTATCTGTAACCGCGGAAGAACAAGGACTTTGGGGTTCGGCATACTATGCTCAAAATCCAATTTACCCGAAAGAAAAGACTGTGGCCAATATCAATATGGACGGAATTAATCCCTATGGAAAGATGAAAGATGTTTCGATTATTGGGGTTGGTCAATCTGAAATGGAAGATTTGTTGAACGTAGAACTTGAAAAATTAGGTCGATACAGCGCTCCTGAACCCAATCCAGTAGCAGGGTATTATTTCCGATCTGATCATTTCAATTTTGCTAAAATCGGAATTCCCGCCTTGTATTTTGGAACAGGCATTGATCATTTCGAAAAAGGAAAGGAATATGGAAAACAACTTCAGGAGGACTATACAGCTAATTACTACCATAAGCCCAATGAAGAATACGATCCGTCACGTTGGAATTTAGAAGGAGCAGTTGATGATGTTCAATTGCTGTACAATGTGGGCAAGAGCCTCGCAAACTCCGAAAAATGGCCACAATGGAAAGATGGCTCTGAGTTTAAAGCAGTGAGAGAAGGGTATATGAAGAGGTAAAAACGAAACCGGGTTGAAAGACCCGGTTTTTTTATCCAATCTTAATCCCCCACTTTCCCAACAATCCCGGTAATCCTTCCAGATCAAATTTGGCACCTTTGATTTTGTTGGTTTCAGGGTCTAGGCGGTAGTGGATGGCTTCCCTGAAATCAGCTTTTTCCAGATTGGTGCGATCAAAGACAGTTCCGCTGAGATCCGAGCCTACAAAACTTACTCCACTAAGATCGGTTTGGGAGAAGTCTACTTCAAGGAGTCGGCAGTTTTGAAAAATGGATTTTTTGAGTTGGAGGTTGAAAAAGTTGCAGTAGTCCAATTGGCAGTTTTGGAAGTTGAATTCCAATAGGAAAGGATTAGCTGAGTTGAAGTGAACTCCAAGGATTTTGCACCGCTCAAACTTGACTTGTTGAAAGCTTACTCCAGAAACTTTGGCGTTGCTCAAGTCGCAATCTTTGAAAGAACAATTCTCAAAACTTGCTCCATGAAAATTGATGTTGGAGAAATTGCAGCTTACAAACGAACAGGAATCATACTCCCCAATCTGAAAATCAGCAGCGTTTAAGGTTTGGAATGTTTGGTCGGAGAAGTAAGGCATAAATTAATGGGGTACTTTAAGGATTAAACCTTTGAGGTTTTCAAAGGCCTCGCAAATCGTAACTCTACAATCCTGCCAAATCCCACTTCCGGATCGTCTCCTGAATCAGCTTCAGCACTTTTGCATTGACCTTTTCAAAGTATTCCTTAGCCTGCTTTTCATCAAAATTCGGATAGCCCTGACCTTCCTGATACAATCCTATGGAAGAAGGAAAGGGGACGGCCGACCAAGTTCCAGTTTTGGGATAGGCAGTGGCTTGATCAGGGTTATATCTTTCTTTATGAACCAAAGTGGGGTCAATTGCTTGGATATAAGCTGTTTCATTAAGCCCGGCATGCCCTCCATCTTCTTTGAAGACTTCCAAAGTCACATCCGAAGCATAAGACCACCAATTGATCACAAGGGTTCTGACCCCAAGCTCATTCGCCACTTCAGCAGCAATTTTTTGCAAAACTGCTGTTTGTCCTCCTCCATGGCCGTTGAGGATGATGATATTTTTGAACTTATTTTTTGCTAAACCTTTTAAAATATCCTTGATAAAAGGAGCATAAGCTTCTTCGGTGATTTGAAATGCTCCGGGATAAGCAGCCATCGAACCAGTAATTCCATAATTAAGCGTTGGAGCGATCAACGCATTGAGATCATTCGCTATTGCTTTAGCCATTGCATAAGGAGCGGTGTTATCGGCTCCGTTGTTCACTACTCCATGAGGTTCTAGGGTCCCAGTTGGTAGCAGCACTGTATTGATTTTTCCTGGGACAAATTCTGCAAATTCCATCCAATTGATTCGATCCATTTCCCGAGTGGAGGGAGTTTGAGCGGAAATTGAGAAGAAGGCAAAAAAGCAAAGGCTTGTAAGAAGTAGTTTCATCGTGTTCCAATTTGAGGTCAAATTAAAGATTTGCCTTTAATAGATACCAAAAAATTGAGCAGCGGTGAATCCGGATTTTTTTAGTCTTAGGATCAGTAAGTTCTTAAAAAGTGAAGGACTGGATGATTTTTTTTTCAAGTCCTGAAATCCAATTCAAATCACTGCTTCGTATTTCTTTTCAAATCACGCAACGGCTGATTTTTTCCATGGAAACCTAAACCGAGTTTTAACCTAAACACAATCCAAAAAATGAAAAATGAACTTTTCAAGCCGGAAGGTTTGATTCAAAAAGCAGACAGACGGCAGTTTCTCAAACTGGGCTCGCTGACTGTTGCAGGTGCTGGTCTATTGATGATGGGCTGTAAAGATGATGAGGAGATGATGCCCACTATGCCGGGAATGGTAAGCTTGGGATCTGGTGACCTTGGTATTTTGAATTATGCCTATGCCTTGGAGCAACTCGAGGCTGCTTTTTATGCTGAAGTTATGAAGGGTGGATATTTCGCAAATGCATCAGCTGAAGAGAAAATCATTATGGGGGATTTGGAAAAGCACGAACGCGCTCACCGAGAGTTCTTCAAGGTTGCACTAGGTTCAAATGCAATCGCAGACTTGGAGGTTGATTTCAGTAGCATTGATTTCAGTAGCCGAAATTCCGTGCTATCAGCCGCTAAGACCTTTGAGGATTTGGGGGTGGCAGCCTACAATGGAGCTGGGCAGTTTCTCGAAAGTGCCGATTTACTACTTATAGCTGGAAAAATTGTATCGGTAGAGGCAAGGCATGCCGCTGCGATTCGGGATTTGATTAATCCAAATTCGGTGGATTTTGCAGGAGATGATCTCATTGATGCAAATGGTCTGGAGCGAACGTTGAATTTTCAGCAGGTGCTTACCGCTGCCAGTGCCTTTGTCAAAACTGAAATTGATTTCAGTCAACTTCCAAGCTAATCTTAAACCTCAATCCAAAGAACGTATGAACTTGATGAAACTTCTGGACAGTATTTGTCCTGACACTAGAAATACAACAGAAACAGACCAATTTTATTCCCGACGGGAAGCCTTCAGGCTATTTGGTGATTTTAGTAAAAAAGTGGTGCTTGCAGCCGTGCCGGTTTCAATTTTAAATGCCATTCCTACAGTAGCAAAAGCAAGTACTGAATCCATTATCGGCGTACTGAATTATGCCTTGACGTTGGAGCATCTCGAATATCGATACTACCAGAATGGCTTGGATTCGGGAATAATAGATTCGGCGGATCGTCCGATTTTTCAAAAAATCCGAGATCATGAATTAGCTCATGTCAACTTTTTGACTGAAGTGATTGGGAATGTACTCAACGGAACCCCCGTTGCTGAGCCTTCATTTGATTTTACTGCTGGGGGGAATTTTATGCCATTTGAAGATTATCCGACTTTCCTTGCCTTGGCCCAAGCTTTTGAAGACACAGGAGTCAGAGCGTACAAAGGACAAGCCACTAATGTGATGGAAAGTGATGTGGTGCTGACAGCGGCTTTGTCCATTCATTCGGTGGAGGCTCGACACGCATCGATGGTTAGAAGATTACGAACCAAAAAAGGCCAGGATACGGTGAAGGGCTGGATTACCAACAATAACATAGGTACGCTCCCTGCTGCAGCTTCAGGAATCTACGCAGGGGAGGAAAATGTCAGTCATGCCGGCGTCAATGTAGTCAACTTGACGGGTATTGATCGTGAGGCGGTGTCTGAAGGATGGGATGAGCCCTTGACTATGGAACAAACCTTGGGTATTGCAAGCTTATTTTTAAGCGACTCCAATTAAGTGCTGGGTAGAAAATTGGGGTCGAGCCATCTCTGAAAGGGGATGGCTTTTTTTATGATGTGCGGCTCCCAGGAAATATCAAGTAGCGGGTATCTAGCGTCAAGACGATGTAACACGAAACAAAACTAAAGATGCGGTAAAAGTGTCTTGAACTAGGATCAAACTTGGTTCAAAAGATCAATGTGGTAGAGGGTGCATTGCTTCAAGTGTGGGAATTCGCGCAATTCGCTAAGTTCAAATTCATAATAAAAGTGCATTCCGATTTTTTTCATGATTTGAATGGAAGGAAGATTTGCAGAGGTGGCATATGAAAATACTTCAGGTATTCCCAATGTTTTGGCAAATTCCAAACAAGCTTTTGCTCCTTCGGTAGTCAATCCTTTGTTCCAATAGTTCTTACTGATTCTCCAGCCAATGTCTACACAGGGCGTAAAGTCCGCTTCAAAAGTCTTCCAGCCTAATCCGATCGCGCCGATTAGTTCTTGGTTTTCCAATAGGTCCACTGCAAAATAGCAATAGCCTTTTTCTTCAAACATCCGAGCCATCCGGTCCATCATGGCTTGAGTTTCCTCAAGTGAATAAGGATTTTTGAAAAAACGCATCGTTTCGGGATCTGAATTGATTTCTCCAAAAGGTTGTAAATCTGAAGGCTGCCAAACCCTAAATCCTAATCTATTGGTCTGAAAGAGGTATTTCTGATGCATTATTTTATAGCCTTTTGAAAATTCAGGATAAGCGAGGTGCCTTTCCCAAGTTCGCTGTCAATGGCTAATGTAGCGTTATTTCGTTCTAAAAATTGTTTGACCAGAAGCATACCCAATCCGGTACCTCTCTCTTGTGTAGTTCCTGGAGTGGATGAAACTCGTTGGTCCTTTTGTAGGATCTCCTCAACTTTTTCTTTGCTCATTCCCACTCCATTGTCTCTTATACATAGACAGGCGTTAGGGCCATGATCGATTACCTCAAAGATGATTTTACCTCCTTGATTTGAAAATTTGATGGCATTATGGAGGCAATTTTGAAGGATAATCTTGAGCTGAGTTTTGTCTGCGAGGATTTGCAAATCATTGTTTTGAGTCAAAAGCTCCAGCTTAATACCTTTTTTCATAGCTGGAAACTCGTTTTGAGCCATCACTTCCTTGATCACTTTTGCTGGAGAAATAGGTTCTAGTTCAGTGACGATTCCGTCGATTTGCACCATTGCCCAGTGGAGAAGTTCATCCATCATCTGATCGGTGTGGTGGACTTGCTTAAGCAACAGCATATTGATATAATCTTGCTCCTCTGTGGTGAGGGTTTCGGAATTCTGAAGTTCTAAAAGTTGCTTGATGGAGTTGATTGGGGATTTCAGATCGTGGGTCAATACTGTGAAAATCCGATTTTTTTCCTTGTTGATTACTTGGAGTTTTTCGTTTTGCTCCAAGATTTTTTTCTGTTTTTCTAGGAGTAAAGCATTGAGTTGTTCTTTTTCTTTCAATCCTTTTCGATAAACAAACAGAGCAATTAATAAGGCGAGTAGGGCGAAAGAAAGGAAGTAGGTAGTTTTTTTACTGAGATTCGCTTCTTGCTCTTTCGCTAAAGCACTTTGCTCAAAAGTCTTCCGCTCCGCATCCGTCAATTGAAGCTGTAAATAGCTGATTTCAGAATTTTTGTTTTCGTCGTAAAGGCTATCCGCATATACCTTGTTTAGTCTGGCAAATTCCAACGCCTCGGCATACTGCCCGAGTTTTTCATGAGCCTCTGAGAGAAGTCGTGTAGCTCGTTCCTTGTCCCAATAAGCGCCCAGTTGTCTTGCGGTTTCGTAGGCTTCTTGTCCCAATTCAAGTGCCTTTTGGGGCTGTCCTTCTTTCAGTGCGATCCAGCCCAGTCCGGTATTTGTGAATGATTTTTCCCAGTTACTTAACTTTGGAAAGGAGTCTAGTACGTTTTGGAATAACTTTTTCGATTGATCAAGTTGGCCAAGATCTAAATAAACTTGAGCCGTTCTGTTCAGAAGCATGGCTCGCATCATCAATTCGGGATAACTTTTAAGGATTTGATATCCCTTTTCAAGGACCACCAAAGCCGAATCGTATTGCTTGAGCTCAGAGAGTGAAATCCCTAAGTTGAAGTGATTGGTTCCGAGAGCTGAGCTGTCTTTTCGTTCAGTATTGATTTGGATACATCGATTGAAGAACTCTGCTGCTTTGATGTAGTCATGCTGACTCAAATAGATCAATCCGCGGCCATTCATGGCGTAGACTTCCTGTGCGAGATTGCCAGCTTCCTGAGCGATTTCCAAGGCATTCGAATAGTCTTTGAGCGAGTTGGGATAGTTGCCTCTAACGTAATAAATCGCCCCAAATTGATTAGCAAGGACTGCCTGCTGCACGAGGCTTAGATTGGGTATTTCCTGTGCCTCTTGAAGATACGCCAGTGTGCTGTCTGAATTGACATATCGGAGATTAACTGCTCGTTGGATCAGCGTGTCAAAGATTGGGTCTCCAGTACTGTTTTGATTTTGAGCATAGCTTTTTGTGCTTGTCACCAAGAAGACAAGGGCTAAAAAAAATACTCTGGTAAAAATCAAGGTCAAGGTGTGAGCGCAATTAAGCCTTCAATATAAAACTTATCCTCAAAATCAAAAAAAAGTGTTCTTTATGAATTCCATAAAGAATTAGTAAGATTTAATTCATTTATAATTGATTTATTTTTAGTTAAATGAAGTTTGCTTAAGTCTTTTTCATACCTCCATCCCATTGAAAGGATTAAACCGTCTTCTTCCTACACCCATGGCCACGGCTCGGCAGACGGTTTTATCGCCGTACTTCACATTCAGTTTGTCGAGGGCTTGATAGAGGTTGATTTGCTCTTGGCTGTCTTCGAAGAGCTTGATTTGATAGTTGCCATAGACTAGGCTGCTGAAGCGCACGCCGATCAGACGGATGAGGAGTCGTCGGCTGTAGAGCTTGCGAAAGAGCTCCTTCACCACGGGCAGGAGCGTGTGGTCTGCCGAGGTGTAGGGGATTCGTTGCTGCATGGTATGCGTTTCAAAATCCGAGTAGCGAATCTTCACACTCACACAGGCCGTGAGTTGGCCTTTTTGCCGGAGTTTGGAGGCGAGTTGCTCAGTCATGGCGATCATCGTGGCTTCGAGTAGCTTGACGTCAATTGTGTCCTCTTCGAAGGTGTTTTCGGAGGAGACAGACTTGGCCTCGGAGTAGGGGACCACTGGAGATCGGTCGATGCCATTGGCTTTTTCCCAGATCATTTTTCCGTTTTTACCAAAAGTTGCCTCCAAAAGCTGAGCAGGCATCTGCTGAAGCGTATGGACTTTTTTGACGCCCATGTTGTAGAGGGTTTGGGAGGTTTTCTCGCCAATCATGGGGATTTTGCGCACGGAGAGTGGAGCGAGAAATGGCTTCTCTTCACCCGATGGCACCTGTTTCTCATTGTTGGGTTTGGCTTCACCTGTGGCAACTTTGGAGACAGTCTTGTTTTCTGAGAGGCCCATGGAGATATTTAGTCCGCTCTCGCGGATGATGCGTTGCCGGAGTTCATGGGCAAGTTTGAAGCAGCCAAAGAAGCGATCCATACCCGTGAGGTCGATATAAAATTCGTCTATGGAAGACTTTTCAAAAAGTGGGACGGACTCCTTGATAATCTCAGTGACTTCATGGGATTTTTGGCTGTATTTCTCAAAATCCCCCCGTACGATCACCGCCTCGGGGCAGAGTTGCCGTGCGGTTCGCATGGGCATGGCCGAGTGCACGCCAAACTTGCGCGCCTCGTAGCTACAGGAGGCCACGACTCCCCGGTCACTCGACCCCCCGATCAGGATAGGTTTGCCATTCAATCGGCTATCAAAAAGCCGCTCTACCGACACAAAAAACGTGTCCAAATCCATATGCACAATACTTCGCTTCCCTTCCATGGCTTTTTGTCAATTATATTGTCATTTTAATGTTTATAATTTAATCAAAAAGTGTAGATTTGGATATGGGAAGTGGCGGAAGTTGTCGGGGTAAAAAAAGATATGCTTCGCGAGATAAGGAGATATGCAATGCGAGATAGGGTCTATTTGATGCAGTCATATCTTGAAAATAGCTGCGCAGCTGTCTTGAAAAATGAAGATATGCTTCGCGAGATAGTGACTATCTGACGAAGTTTTATCTTGAAAATATCTGCTTAGCTGTCTTGAAAAATAATTGTATAGTATTGATTTTTAATCTGTTATAGCTGTGAATGAAAAATCGAAGTATATCCCGCTCAAAGAATTGACGATCTATAAATTGGCAAGGGAATTATCCGCTAAGGCTTGGCTGATTTACGAGAGGTTGGGATATCATCAGCGTAAAACTTGGGGAGACCAAATGTTGGAGGCAATCGATTCTGTAGGGGCAAATATTGCGGAGGGGTATGCTAGATACCATTTTCTGGAGAGGATTAGATTTTATTATATCTCAAGAGCCTCACTATCTGAGGGTATGGATCACTGGATTGATCTTGGGTTTGAACGAGGAATCGTTGCAAAAGAAGAGCACCTAACGATGTTTTCGATCGCGAAAAATTTACAGATTAAATTAAATGGGCAGATAAAAACGACCTATGAGGCCAAGAAGGATTTAGGATAGTGTCAGACTATCTCGTGTAGCATATCTTCATTTTTATCTCGGCTTTAGCCATATCTTAAAAAAATATCTCTCACAGCGTATCTCCTCAAATATCTCAGCTTTAGCTATATCTTAAAATCTATCTCGCGCAGCATATCTCAAAAATATCAATGTCATTAAATAGCAACTTAAAATTCCTTCGAAAAAAAAGAGGCCTGACTCAGCAGGAACTGGCTGATAGTTTGAAGATTACCCGTTCCAAATTGGCGGGTTATGAACTCAACATTACGCCAACTTTGGATACTTTGGTTCGGATTGCAGCTTACTTCAATGTCTCTTTGGATATTTTGGTCAAAGAGAATCTGACAGCCTACTCTGAATACAAACTCCGCGAACTTCTTGAGACAGACCAGTTTCTCCGAGGACGAAAGCTTCGGATTCTCTCTACCACGGTAGATGCCGAAGGACGCGAACTGATCGAGGTAGTGTCCCAACGGGCGAAGGCCAGTTATCTGGCGGGTTTTGCCGATCCGGAGTTTATTTCCGAGTTGCCTAGATTTTCGCTTCCGTTTCTTCCCATGGATAAAAAGCATCGGGTTTTTCAGGTGGATGGGGATTCCATGCTGCCAATTCCTGACGGAGCTTGGATTGTGTGTGAATACGTGGATGACTGGATGGCGATCAAAGACGGAGAGCGATACGTGATCGTCACCGAGCAGGATGGGGTGACTTTCAAAATCGCCTACAATAAAATTAAATCAGAGCAGAAGTTATTGCTTTGCTCGGCTAATCCAATCTATGTTCCCTTCGAAGTCGATATTGAGCAGGTGAGGGAAGTGTGGCGGTATCGACTCGCTATGAGTTAATTAATAGCCAATTATCAATTCTTGAGCAGGAGTCTGCTTGATTAATAAGTTTGTTCATTTGAACTGAACACTGTTACTCTTTACTGAGATTATCTACTTATCCTCCAATTCCACGATCACTTCGATTTCGACAGCCATATTATTAGGCAGGGCCGCTACCCCTATGGCAGAGCGAGCGTGTTTTCCTTTTTCTCCAAAAACTTCCACCATCAAATCTGAAAACCCATTAATCACGGCAGGATGTGCAGTGAAATCTGGAGCGGAATTGACCATTCCCAAGACTTTAACAAATTGCTTGATTCGGCTTAGATCTCCTGTGGCAGCTTTGAGGACCGCGATGATTTCCAGCCCGGTAAGCCTTGCAGCTTCATAGCCTTGTTCTTTGCTTAAGTCTTCTCCTACTTTACCAAACATATCCGGCCCATTTCCTGCCAAAAATAACAAGTTGCCTACCTGCCTCCATTTCACATAATTGGCTAAAGGCTGGCTTACTTCTGGAATTTCCAATCCAAGTTGTTTGAGTTTTTCTTCTGGAGTCTGTGCAAATGATGACCAGCTCAAGCAAATTGAAAATAAGAAGACTAAAAGAACTTTGATGTTTTTCATTTGGACTTGTTTTTTATTCTAAGCTAATGGATTCCTATAAATAATTCGGCTTTTTCTGAATCATCCTGGTCATAAAATCAGTGCTTGAATTGGCTGTGTTGGATTATTAGAAAATAGGGCCATTATGCCATTTTTTAAATTCTAATTCATCAAAAAGCTAATTCTTGTCATCTTATTCGCTGATCTATAGCACGAAATAATCTATTGTAATTAAGGAACTTAGTCAAGTACAAAATCCTCATAGCCATGAAAACGATTGTTGTTCCTTTTGACTTTTCTCCCTACTCACTTGCTGCACTAAAGACTGCTCAGCGGATCAGTGTAAAGAATCATGCAAAGGTTATTTGCGTGACGGTTATTCCATCTGAATTAGACTGGGATTTGCTTTCTGAAGAAGCCAAACTCAAGCATCAAGAGTTGATTGATGAGCGGGAAGAGGCCTTACAAGTATTGCCAGATTATATTCGACAAGTGGCCCCAGCTAAGGCTCCCATTGATTTGGTGGTCAAAATCGGTGTCCCTAGCGAGCAAATTCTCAGAGTTGCTGAACAAAATCAGGCAGATCTGATCCTGATTGGTGCCTATGGAAAAGGGTTTAAAGATGGAAACTTCCTTGGTTCTAACCTGCAAAAAGTATTGCGAAATTCTTGTTGCGCAGTACTCGCAGTCAAGGAAGCCTTAGATGGCAATGCTTTCCGAAAAATTGCCTTTGCGACTGTTTTTAATCCCTCAGGTAAAGAGGCTTTTGAGAAAATCCTACCCCTAGCTAAAGCATTTAAATCCTCCATTCATTTGTTATTTGTCAATACACCCGAACACTTTACCAACTCGGCTGTATCCGATGCGCAAATGGCAGAATTTATAAAAGGCAACGAACAGTTTGTGATTCATAAGCAAGTTTACAATCACAAAGAAGCTGAACAGGGGATCATGGAGTTTTGTGAAAAAGAAGGGATCAAATTGGTAGGCTTAGTTTCGGGAAATAGAAAACATGCCTCCTCTTATGTCATCGGGACTACCGAGACCTTGATTTATAAATCTGACTTGGGAGTGTTGAGCTTGAATAAATAAAGGCTTACCAGAATCGGAATCGTTTCTCGTAGATTCTGTTTCTGAAAATCCAGTTGTCCAGAATGTCTTCCGAAAGGTAGATCTCCAGCCCGACATTAAAGGTTAAATATCCGTCGTATCGGTGTTGGAGGCCAGATCCACGTCGGATTCTGCCATTATTTTGAAGGATTTTCTGGACATCTGGCATACCGTTTTCATCCATGAAATTTGGATTTCGGATCGCTAGACGAAGGCGGTCAGGATTGGCACCGGTCACGTAATCATCGACTAGGTCTAAGTAAAATTCCTTCACATTGTAGGCCGAGATATCATCCATGTAGTCGGTTAATGTGTATCGGTAATTTCCCTCAAATTTCAAGTCCATGTACACATTTAGCTTGTACTTGAAACCAAGTCCCATCGGAAATACGATGATGTATTTTTCGTAGGGGTTATTCTCGAGTTGAAGTGGGCGAAGATCTACCCATCGACCGTCAAGTTGAGCTTGAGGATTATTCGTAGACATACCTAACCCAGCAAAAATATAGGGGTTCCAAAGGTGACGAGTGATGTTGTTAAGTTTTACCGGGTGAAAATAATATTCAATGATCCCAGCGGCTTCCCAGTTTTTTGCCTGAAAAGAAAGATTCCGAGGTGTTCGATAGGCTCGTGGATCAGATGGAGGATCAGATCCCGACATCTTGTAATAGGTGCCTTGCACCCGGGCTCTCATGTGAGTGCCGAAGGTGTAATTCACTGCGAAATTGGCATTCCAGTCGGGTTGTACCCCTTCATTGTATTTCCAAAATGAATACAATTCGCCAAAATATTGGGTTGGGCCTATACTGGCCGAAATGGACCATGGCTCCTCAAAACGGTAACGATAGAAGCTCTGGGAATGTGCATTCCAAGAAATCAAAAACACCAACACTACCAGTAATCGTCTCATTTCTATCCTTTTCGGAAAAAATCTTACTCTAAATTTAGTCAAATATTAGGTGTTTTTGGCAGATTTTCAAATCCTGTGCGAAGGTGTAAGTCTCGCTGAGGAAATGGGATCTCAATATTTTCCTCAGCAAACCTCCTGAAAATCTCATAATACAGTTCACTTCGGAGCACTTTTGGTTTGTTGACATACGAGGTTGTCCAGACTCTTAGATTGAAATTGATGCTATTGTCTCCATAGCTGTCAAACAGCACATCGCTTTCGGGACTTCTTAATACTCCTGGATTTGAATTTGCTACTTCGAGTAAAATCCGCTTTACTTTTTCTGGGTTTTCTTTGTAGGAAACACCGACAGGAAAGTTAAACCGAATCCGATGTTCATTATGCGACCAATTGATCACTTCACTGTCGATAAACTTACTGTTCGGGACAATGATGCTGATATTATCGTTGGTAATAATGGTGGTGGCCCGTGAGGATATTTTTACCACATCGCCATTTACTTCACCAACTTCTATTCGATCGCCTACTTTGATGGGTTGCTCAAATAGGATGATCAAACCCGAAATAAAGTTGTTGGTGATGTTTTGAAGTCCAAAACCTATCCCAACACCTATGGCACCTGCAAGGACTCCAAAAGCACTTAGGTCGATGCCATTGGTCTGAAGGATGGAAAAGATTCCGGCTAACACCAAAATATATTTCACGATGGTGCCAATTGACTCTCTTGTACCAATAGCAATGTCTCGTTTGGTCAAGATTTTATTGACCAAAATTCTTCTGATCCATTCAGAACCCACAAAAAGTACCGTAAACGAAATCGCTAAGGTAAGTAGGAGTGCAAGGGTTAACTTGGAGTCACCAAGTTTAAGCAAAGGCTGATTGATTAACTTTTCCAGCCATTCCAGAAAATCAGTTGGGTTTTCCATGTGGTAGTTTACTTTTCAAGTAAGAGGCGGAATTAAAGTGTTAAAACTAAATAGAAAATCTGCCAATTTGAAATTTTATTTCACTCTGTAATTAAAATCAATAGATAATATGGTTTGAAATCTTATCCAAGTTCGGTTTTAAAACAATTGATTGAATTTCTTTAATTTTGAGGTATGAGTAAGCAACGAGAAGAATTAGAACATCGGCTCAGACTTCGAAATATCAAACTTTCGGATTATGAAGATATCCGCGAGATCATGGTTTCGATCTACAAAAATCAAGGTGGAGCATGGACCAAGGCCGAACTTAAAAATCAGCTTAAGGCGTTTCCTGAAGGCCAGATTTGTATCGAGGATAACGGCAAAGTTATCGCTGCAGCATTGAGTATCATTGTAGATTATGCCAAGTTTGGAGATAATCATACTTATGATGAAATCACCGGATATGGAAAGTTTGATACCCATGATCCAGATGGAGATACGCTTTATGGGACGGATATTTTTGTTCATTCCGAATACCGAGGAATGCGTCTAGGTCGTCGTTTGTACGATGCTCGAAAAGAACTCTGTGAAAATCTAAACTTGCGTTCAATTATCGCTGGAGGAAGGATTCCTGGATACTTCAAGTATGCAGATGAGATGACTCCTAGGAAATACATCGACTTTGTAAAGAATCGAGAAATCTTTGATCCCGTATTGTCTTTTCAGCTCGCGAATGAATTTCACGTTCGAAAGGTCATCACCAAGTATTTGCCGGAAGACACGGATTCTCGGGCTTATGCTACCCTTTTGGAGTGGATCAATATCTATTACGAAAAGGATGAAAAACTCATCGGGAACAAAAAATCAATTGTTCGTCTTGGGCTTGTCCAATGGAAAATGAGAAGATTTTCCAATGTGGACGATTTGATGCAACAGGTGGAGTTTTTCGTGGATACGGTCTCCGGGTATAAGTCCGATTTTTGCCTTCTTCCTGAGTTTTTCAATGCACCGATGCTGGCGGAATTTAATGATATGGATGCCTCTGAGGCCATCCGGAATCTAGCTGACTATACCAATGAAATCGTCTCTCGGATGAGTGAGCTCGCAGTTTCATATAACGTGAATATCATTGCCGGATCCATGCCTGAATATGACGGTAAAAAACTGCGAAACGTATCCTATCTCTGCCGAAGAGATGGAACCATGGACAAGCAATACAAACTACACATCACTCCAGATGAACAGGCGTATTGGGGCCTTCAAGGAGGAAATGGAATCAATGTATTTGATACAGACGCTGGTCGTATCGGAATTTTGATTTGTTATGATGTGGAATTCCCTGAACTCGGGCGAATTCTCGCAGAACAAGAAATGGATATTCTTTTCGTGCCCTTCTGGACGGATACCAAAAATGCATTCCTTCGGGTCAATACCTGTGCAAAAGCTCGGGCAATCGAAAATGAATGTTATGTAGCAATTACCGGTTCGGTAGGTAACCTTCCTAAAGTTGAAAACATGGATATTCAATATTCACAGGCAGCTATTTTCTCTCCTTCGGATTTTTCATTTCCACATGATGCTACAGTTGCAATGGCATCCGAAAATGCAGAAACAACCATCGTGGCCGATGTGGATTTAGACCTATTAACCAAACAGCGAAAGGCGGGAAGTGTCCGGAATCTCGAACAACGACGCCTTGATCTCTATTCAATTCAATGGAAACAGAAGAAATAATAAATGCCTACCTGGCACATGTATCTCAGGAGGTGTTTTCTAAAGCGACTCAAATCAAAGTTTTGATTACGGATATCGATGGCGTACTCACCGATGGGGGAATCATTTACGATGACTTAGGTACAGAGTATAAAAAGTATCAAGTAAAGGATGGACAGATCGTTCAGCACCTGAAAAAGGCGGGTTTCCTCGTCGGAGCAATTACTGGCCGAGCTTCACAAGTAGTAGAAAATCGTTGCGAGGAACTCCGATTTGATTTTCATTACCATGGAGTGAAAGACAAATGGAAGAAACTGGGAGAAATCCTGGAAACAATGGAGATTACCCTTGAAGAAGTGGCGTACTTAGGAGATGATATCATTGATTTACCGATCCTCACAAGAGTCGGATTGGCAATCAGTCCGTCGGATGCCTTGCCATATGTCAAGTCGGCTTGCCATTATGTTTCTCCAATCAAAGGAGGGGAAGGCGTTTTTCGGGAAGTTGGGGATATTTTGCTTCATGCCAAAGGCCATCTCGTTCCATTAATTGAAAATTTATCCAAAAAAGAATGATTCAACGAAATACACAACCGATGCATATTCGAGACGGCGTCGTCTTGGGGTCAGATAAGCCGGTACTTTTTGCAGGTCCTTGCGCTGTGGAGAGTTTCGATATCTGTTTGGAAATCGGGACCAAAGTAAAAGCATGGGCTGATGAACATGGATTTTCCTATGTTTTCAAGGCTTCGTTTGATAAGGCTAATCGGACTTCCTCTTCTTCATTTCGTAGTATCGGGATGGACAAATCGTTAGAGGTTTTGCAGCGTGTAGGAAAGACTTTGAATATTCCATTGGTGACGGATATCCATGAAAGTTATCAAGCTGCTGAAGTTGCTGAGGTAGTAGACGTCCTACAAATTCCAGCATTTCTTTGCCGCCAAACGGACTTGCTTCTTGCTGCGGCAGAGACAGGAAAGGCTGTGAAAATCAAAAGAGGTCAGTTTATGGCACCCGAGGACATGCAATATGCCGTTAAAAAAGTGCGGGCAGCAGGGAATGATAATGTTTGCTTGACTGAGCGAGGATTTTCTTTGGGGTATCATAATTTGGTTGTGGACATGAGAGGACTTCCGATTATGCGTCAGTTTGCACCTGTGGTGTTTGACATTACGCATTCGGTGCAGCAACCTGGAGGCCAGGGAGGAACAAGTGGAGGTCAGCGGGAATTTGCGCCTTTTTTGGCTAGGGCAGCAGCAGCAACTGGGATTGATGGGTTTTTTATCGAAACCCACCCTGAGCCATCTAAAGCGTTGAGTGATGGACCAAATTTGATTCCACTTCATCGAATGGGTGATTTCCTGGAAATGCTAAAAGCAGCATGGACCTTAGGAAGAACCTACCAAAGTTTTGAGATTGAATAAAAACTGAAATAGTATATGAAAGGCTTCTGGATCGGATGGGTATTTTTTCTTCTGACTGGAAGCCTTTTTTCACAATCGCTTTCAGATGCGATTCGCATTCAGCTAGAAAATCCATCAAAAGAAAAAGAGTCATTAACAAAAGGGTCTTCCATTGTTCACTTTGAGGAAGTAAAAGCATATTATTCCGGAAGGAATTTTTCATCAATTTGGTTTCAGCAAAAAAAGATCTCGCCATTGGTGAGAGAACTTCAAGCCGAGATTAAACAGTCAAAATATGATGGCTTAAAGCCTGAAACCTATCACTTAGATTTTTTAGATCATCTGCTTGCTAGCGAGGAGCAGGCGGAAAATACCCAAATCCCTTTGACGCCCGAAGACCTTTCGCAGGCGGAAATTCTTCTTACAGATGCTTTTTTTGCTCTATGTAGGGATTTGGAAATAGGGAAAATTAACTCTGTTCAGTTGAAGGCGACTTGGGGGATTCCTTTCAAAAAATCCAAAAACACTCATGGCGCCTTATTGGATCAAGCATTCCGAGAAGGTCATCTTTTTTTTGTTTTGAATTCACTACGACCTCCAACCAAGATGTACCAAGCAGGTCGGCAACTGATGATGGAATTAGAGAAAAAAGCTCAACTACAAGAAGATCAAAATTGGAAGCCGATCAAATTGGATCGATCTATAAAACTCGGTGATTCTCATTCCTCAGTTCCCAAAATTCGTTCACGACTCAATTTTTTGGGCTTTCCGACCTCTCTGACTGAAATCGACTCTAAAAATTACGATTCCTTACTTTTCGAACAAGTTGTGGCTTACCAGCGAAAAGAGGGGCTCTTGGATGATGGGGTCATCGGTCAAAGAACTGTTGCTTCTTTGAATGAGACGCCAATCCAAAAAATGGATAAGCTTTCGGTCAATCTCGAGCGAATGCGTTGGATCCCAAATGAATATTTCCTCAAGGATGCGATTTGGGTGAATATTCCCTCCTATCGATTACATTATCGAACCGATCAGGACACGCTTTTCTCTACCAAAGTCATCGTCGGGATGGTAAAAAATCAGACTCCGGTATTTTCAGCCGAAATGAGCTACCTCATTTTTAGTCCGTTTTGGAATATTCCTTCCTCGATTGCAAGAAATGAAACCATCCCTGCGATCAAGAAAAATCCAAATTACCTAGAGCACAACCATATGGAGGTAATCAATCAAAGCGGACATCCAGTCCCTAATTCCTCTATCAATTGGAATGCTAAGCCATTTCCTTTCCTGATTCGTCAAAAACCTGGGCCGGATAATGCTTTGGGCCAAGTGAAATTTATGTTTCCCAATTCTCATAATGTCTATTTGCATGATACGCCAGCTAAATCACTGTTCGATCGGGAAACTAGGACTTTTAGCCATGGATGTATTCGGATGCAAAATCCGCGTCAATTTGCTGAATTAATTCTTGGTCAGTATCCTAACTGGAATTCAGAGAAAATTGGCGAAGCAATGAATCAAGCTGAAGAACAACGAGTAGACTTAGATCATAGGATTCCAGTCATAGTTGTCTACCTGACTTTTGGTTTGGGAGAAAAAGGGAATCCCGAGTTTTACACAGATGTATACAATAGAGACACTGAGGTGCTTCTTCTGCTTAAATCAGTTTGGTGAAACTTGGAGCAGCGGAGATTTGGCTAAATAGTCACCGTCATTCCCAAAGATAAATACTACCGAACCTTCTTTGATCAAGTCAATGACCTCATTGGATAGTTCGCTTGGTACAGCTGGACATCCTAGACTTCGTCCTAATCTTCCTGACATTTTGGCTACTTCCTCACGTGCGTAGTCGGCGCCGTGAATCACAATGGCTCGATTTCTAGCCTGATCATTAAATCCTTTTTCTAATCCATCCAAGCGTAGGGAATACCCATGCTTACCATGATACGTCTCGGCGGTCATGTAAAAACCCAAGCTGCTTTGGTAGGATTCAGGTCGGTTGGAGAATTTTTCTGCCACGAGCATTCCTGAATTTCTTCCATGGGATACTACCGTGTTCAATTCAATTTTTTGAGTTTCTAGATTAATGATCCACATGCGCTTTTCTGTGGATGGTAGGGAGAAGTCAATCAGCGTTAAAACAGGTCTTTTGATTGATTTTTCAAGTTTTTCATATCCTGAAAGGGCTTTATCTAGGACTTCTTGGCTTGGTAAATTGGAGCTGGATTCCGCTAAAGATTCAAGCAGAATCTCACTCTCTGCTTTTGAGATTTCAATGGTTTTTTCAACGGGTTCGGGTAAGGTCGGACTGGCGAAGGTGAGGTTCCAAATCAGGGGAATGAGTACTCCTGGGTTGATCATCATGGGGGATTATAGTTGGTTGGGTGAAGTTAAGCTATCTCCCAGATTGTCAAAAACTTTGCCATGAGGGGATTCGGTAGTTTTGTCATCTTTTGTAAAGGTGAAGCCGACGGAACCAATCACGATTGATTTTGGGTTGTGGATTTGATCGGCTTTGGTGCACTATGGGAATAGTGTTAGCTTTGCGATCCTTTGAAAAAATAACCCCTTGACTTGCAGGTCTTTGTTTTGTTTGTTTAAAGAATTTACATGCATTGTTAAACAAAAAAACAAACAGGTCTGTTCTTGTATTCGATGAAAGTATCCGTGTATCGTAAGGAGCATTTCAATGCTGCCCACAGACTCTTCAATCCTGCATGGAGTGCAGAGAAAAATGAGGAGGTTTTTGGAAAATGTAATAACCCCAATTTCCACGGCCATAATTATGAATTAATCGTTCAATTAAAGGGGGAAATTGATCCTGAAACAGGTTATGTTTATGACATGAAGGTCCTGAGTGATCTGATCAAAGAGCATGTATTAAATAAGTTTGACCATAAAAATCTAAATCTGGATACCGATGAATTCAAAAATCTCAATCCATCAGCTGAAAATATTGCAGTGGTTATTTGGAATATTTTGAGAGAAAAAATTGATCGGAAATTCGAGCTAATGATTCGACTATATGAAACAGAAAGAAACTTTGTTGAATACGATGGAAATTAACGTCGTGCGTGCCTCCATCGAGGAGCTAGGAGAAGACCATGTAGGAACTTCACTAGAAACTCCACTTCGAGAAGATGCTTTCGAAATGGATGATGATTTGAAAATCGAATTGATCGAAAAGCATTTTCGAGAAATCATGCACATCATGGGACTTGATCTAAGTGATGATAGCTTGAAAGGTACACCTCATCGGGTGGCCAAAATGTATGTGAAGGAGGTTTTCAGCGGATTGAATCCGAAAAATAAACCAGCTGCCAAGCTGTTTGAAAATAAGTACAAGTACAATGAGATGCTCGTAGAGAAGGACATCACATTCCATTCTCATTGTGAGCACCATTTTGTCCCGATCTATGGAAAAGCTCATGTTGCTTATATCTCGAACGGGAATGTTATCGGGCTTTCAAAAATCAACCGAATTGTTCAATATTTCGCCAAAAGACCTCAAGTTCAAGAGCGTTTGACGATGCAGATTGGGAATGAACTTAAAGAAGCCTTAGGCACTGAAGATGTAGCTGTCATCTTGGATGCATATCATATGTGTGTGAGTTCAAGAGGTGTAAATGATACCAATAGCTCAACAGTTACTGCATTTTATTCCGGAAAATTTGAGCGGGATGAGCAGAGCCGAAATGAGTTTATGAAATATATCCAGCTCGAAAAATAAAGAGCTGATTTTCTGCTAAACCAACACAAACCCTTCCTCCTCAGGAAGGGTTTTTTTGTAACAAAAACAAACATTTTTTGCCGATTTCGATTGTATTGGAAATTGAAAAACAAGAATGGAAAATAAAAATTTTGTGCTGATCGGTGGGAATTCAGGAATCGGGAAAGCAGTTGCTGCTCAGCTTCGAGAAGCGGGTGCGAATCTCTTTCTGTATTCAAAAAGTGGAAATGGAACCCAAGCGATAGACATTACTCAAGATTTCGAACAGCTTCCTGGTTTGCCAGAAGTTATTGATGGAGTGGTCTATTGTCCAGGAACAATTCAATTGAAACCGTTTCATCGATTGAGTATTGCTGATTTTAAGCACGAAATGGAAGTGAATTTTTTTGGCGCAGTTCGAGTCCTTCAAGCTTGCTTGAAAGGTTTGAAAAAATCGGGTTCACCATCTGTGGTTTTATATAGTACGGTAGCTGTAGAAACAGGAATGGGTTTTCACGCAGGTATTGCTTCTGCCAAAGGAGCTATCGAAGGACTTACCCGTTCACTAGCCGCAGAATGGGCTCCTTCCAAAATCAGAGTGAATGCCATTGCTCCATCGTTAACAGAAACACCGCTTGCTGCTGCGCTTTTGGGAACTCCAGAAAAAAAAGAGGCTTCGGATAAGAGACACCCTTTGGGAAGAATAGGTACACCCGAAGACATTGCAGAGGCGACTGTATTTTTGTTGTCAGAAAAATCATCCTGGATGACAGGACAGATTCTTCATCTGGATGGTGGAATGTCCAACCTAAAATAATTCAAAACAATTTCCCTACACAATTTGTCTGAATTGCGGGTACGGTCCCGAGATGAACGAGCTGTGAATATGAAGACTCCCCCTGAATCGTTCCTGTTGTTTAAGGAAGAATTGAGGAAAGCCCAACTCGAGAAAGAGCGGCTTAAGCAATACTATGAAGAAAAATTGGCGGAGGTCAATCAAGAGCTCCATCGCTTGAAAGAGCAAATTCATTCTCAGCAGGAAATGATGAGGACGACCTTGGAGTATGCTTCCAATTTGGAAGTGCGCCTTACTCAGGTGAAAGAAGATGTAGCTCATGCTACCAGCAAAAACCGGGATTCCATCTATTAATTACCCCACGAAAGCCATGAACCATACGCTTAACTCTTCAGAAATTCAGGATTTTGACCTTGCCTTAGACCTGCGTTACGCTCAAGTTTGGGTAAGCCAAGAACTGAAGACAATCATTTGTCAATTGACTGCTGATTATGTCCCGATAGAGGATTTCAAAGAGACTTTCCTGCAGATTTCTGAAATCGTTAAAAAGGGCGAGTTCGAGAAGTTTATTTTTGATAAGCGTGCCCTCAGAGCATTTCATCAGCCCACCATGGAATGGTACTTTATTCATTGGAAAAAAGATATGCTTTCCTATGGGATCAAGACCCATCGAAAAATTCTTCCTTCCGAAAAATGGTTTGAAAAAATGGTTCAAATCGCGAAGGATCAAATTCTTCAGACTTATCCAGATCATATCATCGACCAGCTGGATATCAAATATTGCGATTCCATTGAGGAAGCTGTTGCCCTATGATGCGTCACATAGTCCATGAGCAATTGATGAATGAAGATTCTTTTTTTAGAAGGAATCTTGTCAATTGTCTTTCAGGGTATAAAAGCCTGAATCTCATTGGGACTAGAAATGAACATGGGAAAGCCAACTTGGCTCCTTTTTCTCAGGTATTTCATATTGGTGCGGCACCTCCTTTGGTTGGGATTCTTTTTCGCCCTCACACAGTCAAGCGGGATACACTGGAAAATATTCTTCAATCAAAATACTTTACTCTTAATCACGTAACTCCTGAAATGTACAGGCAGGCGCACTGGACTGCTGCCAATTGGGAAGAAAGTGAATTTGAAGGAACAGGGCTTACTGAAGAATTTAAAGTGGATTTTTTTGCTCCATTCGTGAAGGGAAGTCCGGTTCAACTTGGTTGTTCTTTGGTAGAAACCCAGACACTTCAAATCAATCAAACAGTACTATTGATCGGAAGTATTGATCAAATCTTTGTAGAGGAAAAAGGACTGAGAGCCGATGGTTCCTTAGACTTGAATATCCTGGAGACTGTCACAGTAAGTGGATTAGACGAATACCATGTTGGTGAAAAGTTAGGTAGATTGGCGTTTCCAAAGCCAGGAATTGAACCTGCTGAAATCTGAATATTCTCGATCTCAAACTGAGTTTTACCTTCATTTGCAACTCCTAGAACTTACAGATTCTGGACTTTTTTGTCCTCCTGCAGGGGTTTTTATAGATCCTTGGAGACCGGTCGATCGGGCGGTGATTACTCATGCGCATTCAGATCATGCCCGCTGGGGAATGAAGCATTACCTCGCACATAAAGATTCAGCTGAAGTAATGAAGCTTCGGCTAGGTGGTGAAATCAGTCTTCACACACTCGATTATCAAGAAAAACTGGACATACACGGAGTCAAAATCAGTCTTCATCCGGCTGGTCATATTCCCGGTTCGGCGCAGGTGAGATTGGAATTTCAAGGCAAAGTAGCCGTGGTAAGCGGAGATTACAAAGTCGAAAATGACGGCCTTTGTGCACCTTTCGAACCTGTCAAATGCCATGAATTTGTCTCCGAATGTACCTTTGGTCTACCGATTTATAAATGGGAATCACAAACTGAAATTTTCTCTCAAATCAATTCCTGGTGGAAAGAAAATGCCGCAGAGGGTCGAAATTCAGTGCTTTTTGCCTATTCCCTTGGAAAAGCCCAACGTATCCTTCAAAATCTAAATCGAGAGATTGGAGAGGTTTTCGTACATGGTGCCATCTGGAATACCAACCAAGCTCTAATTTCAAATGGAATTCCGATTTGGGATGTACCGAAGGTAACTCAAGATTTGCCAAAAAGTAGATTTAATGGGGCCTTGATCATAGCCCCTCCTTCCGCCTATGGAACGCCCTGGATGAAACGGTTTTCTCCATTTCGAACTGGGATTTGCTCGGGTTGGATGGCTGTTCGAGGGGCAAGAAGGAGAAGAGCGGCAGACCGTGGATTCGTCCTTTCAGATCATGCCGATTGGGAGGGTTTGATTTCTGCGATTATGGCTACAGAAGCCGAAAGGGTTTATCTCACCCATGGAAGTACGGCTTCATTTGGCCGGTTTCTTCAGGAAGAAAAGGGAATTGATGCAGTGGAACTACAGACCCTTTTTGGAGTAGAAGAAGTGGAATAAGACTGGTTGGTAAAATGGAATAATTTCTAAATTGGAAAATCATGAATCCAAGCAATAATATCCATTATCCTACCATTCCCCCATATTTTTGAAAAGCTATTTCCAAAACATATTCAAAGAGGATGTGCAGAAAACGGTTGTAAACGGCCTTAAACTCAAGCCCAATAAATTCTTTTACTTGTCATTAATTAATTGATTGTCATAATTTTAAAAACTTTCAATCCTTCAATTTTTTAATCTTTCCCCAAATTTTCTTTGCCGTATTTCTGCAAGCGGTCAGAGCTTCTTACCTTTGCGCATGGCAGAACAAATCCTAATCCTCGATTTCGGTTCTCAGTACACCCAACTCATCGCCCGAAGAGTCAGAGAACTGAATGTTTACTGTGAAATTCACCCTTACAATAAGGTTCCCGAAATCACTTCAGATATCAAAGGAATCATCCTTTCAGGCTCTCCGTGTTCAGTGAGAGATGAAGGTGCTCCGGATGTGGATACCGACTCATTCAGAGGTAAGCTACCCGTACTTGGAGTATGCTATGGAGCGCAATTGTTAGCCAGTAAATATGGAGGAGAGGTGCTTCCATCTACCATTCGTGAGTACGGAAGAGCCAACTTGGACCATATCGATTTGCACCATGATTTGTTGAAAGAAATGACGCATGGTTCGCAAGTGTGGATGTCTCATGGTGATACTATCAAGGAACTTCCTGCTGGTTTTGAAGTAATTGCCAGTACCTCATCCGTTCGAGTGGCAGCATTTAAGGTAGAGGGAGAAAAAACCTATGGAATCCAGTTTCACCCGGAAGTGACTCACTCTTTGGAAGGGAAAAACCTTCTCAGAAACTTCGTGGTGGGAATTTGCGGATGTTCTCAGGATTGGACATCGGATACGTTTATCGACGCTACGGTTTCTGATTTGAAAAAGAAAATCGGAACCGATAAAGTAGTCATGGGCCTTTCTGGAGGGGTGGATTCATCAGTTGCGGCGACCTTGATCCACCGAGCGATTGGCGATCAGCTGACCTGCGTGTTTGTGGATAATGGACTGCTTCGCAAAAATGAGTTTGAAGAAGTCCTTGACTCTTACAAGCACATGGGTTTGAATGTGATTGGCGTTGATGCTAAGCAGCGTTTTTATGATGCACTTGCTGGATTAACTGATCCAGAGGCGAAGAGAAAAGCGATCGGAAGAGTTTTCATTGAAGTTTTTGATGACGAAGCGCACAAAATTGACGGAGTGAAATGGCTGGGCCAAGGGACCATTTATCCAGATGTGATCGAATCGGTTTCTGTCAAAGGACCTTCTGCCACTATTAAGTCACATCACAACGTGGGAGGACTACCTGATTTCATGAAGTTATCGGTTGTTGAACCTCTCAATACCTTATTTAAAGACGAAGTTCGGGAAGTAGGCCGTGCTTTGGAGATTCCAGAGACTATTATCGGTCGCCATCCTTTCCCAGGTCCGGGTCTTGCAATTCGAATCTTGGGAGATATCACTGAAGAAAAAGTGAAAACACTTCAAGAAGTGGATTACATATTTATCAAAGGCCTCAAAGATCATGGGCTTTATGACCAAGTTTGGCAAGCAGGCGCCATTCTATTACCTATCCAATCTGTGGGGGTAATGGGAGACGAAAGAACGTATGAGCGAGTCGTAGCCCTCCGCGCTGTTGGGTCGGTGGACGGAATGACAGCAGACTGGATTCATTTACCGTATGAGTTCCTGGGCAAAATGTCGAATGAAATCATCAATCGAGTAAAAGGAGTTAATCGCGTGGTGTATGACATTTCATCCAAGCCACCAGCAACCATTGAATGGGAATAATTCAATCATTTTCAAAAACCCGGGGCCTAGCTTCGGGTTTTCGTTTTCCAAGCAACTTGGTCTAATCTTTGGGTTTGGAAATAATGCCTTAAATTTGAGTTCTAGAAATTGAGAATCCTTGCTCCCTATCCATGCGAAAAATTCTTCTATCCATTAGTGCTTTTTTTTGTTTCCTAACCGGTTTTTCACAAAATACCCCTGAAGCATATCTCAAAGCAAAGCAAAGCTTGATTTCCAAGGATTATTGGGCAGCAATCAACCAGTTCACTCCTTTTTTGGATCAATCCAATTATGGAAAATTAGCTCCTTATGCGGCACTTCAGTTGGCAGAAGCTGCATTGGCAGTAAACCAACCCTCAAAAGCAATCGAAGCGCTTTCTCCTTTCTACGCCACAGATTGGAAATACAGTGACGAGTCTAAGTATTTACTTCTTCTCGCGTATTTTCAAAATAATCAAACCGTAGAAGCGCTTCGAATAATTTCCTCCATCAAAAATGAGACGATAAAATCGAAGGCCAATAATGCGGCTTTTGAGTTTTTGCTCAAAGAGTCACCTTCATTTTTCGTGACGAATTTGGAAGAGTTTAAAGCCATTCCGTCTTTTTCCGCGGCTTTGGGTCAGGTGTTCGAGCAAAAGTCGATTCTTTCCAGTAGCGAACAAGAAGCTTTGGTGAAAATACGAGCCTCGGGAAAAGTAAAATCGGTTAACGATGGTCAATTGGACATTGCCTTGATTTTACCTTTTTCTTCTCCAAATGCTTCTCTTTCTCAAGGTAAGCCAACCGATTTTGTCTTTGAACTGTACCAAGGGATGGCACTTGCGGTTGAGCAATTAAAGCGTCAAGGGAAAAAAATCCAGCTCAATTCTTTTGATTCCAAACGGGATGTAAATCAATTGTCTACTATTCTAAAAGATGAAAATGTACGATCATCAGATGTTTTGGTAGGTCCGATTTACCAAGAGGAAACATCTTTAGTGAGTAGTTTTGCAGAGGCTGAAAAAATTCCATTTGTTCACCCACTTTCCAATTTGGGGGATCGATTTGAAGAAAGTGCTTACAGCTACTTGTTTAGACCTTCGGTGGCTTCTTTATCCAAAGGAATTCAAACAGCAATTACCTCCCAGAATTGGGGTAAATCAGTAGCAATAGCTCATTCTGGAAGCTCAAGGGACGAAAATCTTGCAGGAATTCTTCAACAAGAACTCACCGCTAAAGGATTCAAGGTGGTGAAAATGCAGCGCGTAGATGCTCGAAATGTATTGGAGTTTTTCCAAGGACTAGGAGTAAGACGTGAAAATACTCCGTCTGTCCAGCAGGTTATTTTGCTAACAGATGATCCGGCAATCGCACAATCCACCTTTGGATTGATGGAAAGCATCAATACTTCGTTACCAGTGCTGGTAATGGACTCTTGGTTGGGATTCAATTTTGCCAATTTTGAAATGCTCGAATTCCCCAATTTCTATTTCATAGCCAATAATACCCCTCGCTTTTCTTCTCCAGAAATGGATCTATTTAGAGAGGCGTTTTATACCAAATACCTTGCTTTTCCTTCCTTGAATGCAGTTGTTGGGTATGAGCTTATATATTGGTTGGATCAAAACGCTAAAGAAAATCTTGATTTTGACCTTCGATCCGGCTTGGATTTGAGTCGGTATAGTCCAGGCAAACTTACCTGGGGATATAATTTTACCAATTCACACAACAACACCCACGTTCCGGTGTTCAAATTTGAAATGGGGCAACTCGTTCCATTGAATTAATTATCATGAGAATTTCAGAAAGTAAGCGGCTTTTTGCAGAAGCCAAGAATGTTATTCCAGGAGGGGTAAACTCTCCCGTGCGCGCGTTTCGAGCTGTCGGTGGAGAGCCGATTTTTATCCAAAAATCAGATGGAGCCTACCTGTATGATGTTGATGGAAATTCATTTATTGAATTAATCAATAGTTGGGGGCCTATGATTCTTGGACACAATCATCCGATGATTCGAGAGGCTGTGGTAAAAGCCGTCGAGGATGGACTTTCTTACGGTGCCCCTACAGCGAAGGAGATCGAAATCGCAGAACTCATTGTGGAGATGGTTCCTTCCGTCGAAAAAGTAAGAATGGTCAACTCCGGTACGGAGGCCACCATGTCAGCAATTCGCGTAGCAAGAGGCTATACCGGGCGTGATAAATTTATCAAAATGGAAGGCCATTACCACGGTCATGGAGATTCCTTTTTGATCTCCGCTGGTTCTGGAGCAATTACAATGGGGAATCCAGATTCACCCGGAGTGACGGTAGGTACCGCAAAGGATACCTTGCTGGCTCCATATAATGATCTCGAGGCGATTGAAAGATTGGTGAAAGCGAATAAAGGCGAAATTGCAGCCTTAATTTTGGAGCCTGTTCCTGGAAATATGGGTTTAGCGCTACCTCTACCCGGTTATTTAGAAGGGCTTCGCGAAATCTGTACCCGAGAGGGAATCGTCTTGATTTTTGATGAAGTGATGACTGGATTCCGATTAGCAAAAGGCGGAGCACAGGAGCTTTTTGGAGTCACTCCAGACATGACAACATTAGGTAAAATCATCGGTGGAGGAATGCCTGTAGGTGCTTACGGGGGTAAAAAAGAAATCATGGAATTTGTTTCCCCAGCAGGACCTGTGTATCAGGCAGGAACCCTTTCAGGAAATCCGATCGCGATGTCTGCGGGCCTTGCCATGCTTCACTATTTGAATAATCATCCTGAAGTCTATGCTGAATTGGCCTTGATCGGTCGAAAAATCACCGAGGGAATCAGCAAAATCAACCACGATTTAAATTTGAATTATACCGTGAATGCGCTGGGAAGTATGTATTCTTTGTTTTTTACAGACCAGCCTGTAGTAGACTTTGAATCAGCTAAAAAATCAAACACAGTTTTATTTGGTAGCTATTTCCAAGCGATGTTGAAAAGAGGGATATACCTTGCTCCAAGTCAATTTGAAAGTTTGTTTTTGAGTACCGCCTTGTCAGATGAATTGATCGGGAAGATTCTAACTGCTCATGAAGAAAGCATGAGGGAAATTCATGGTTAAACCTTCTAAATTCAAAAGGAAATGAAGCTTAGTGTTTATGGCATAAAAAATTGTGATACGATGAAAAAGACTTTCACTTTTCTTGAGGAAAAGGGAGTGGATTATGAGTTTATCGATTACAAAAAACAAAAACCAACAGCAGCATTGCTGACCTCATTTTTGGAGAAAATTCCATTGTCTACCTTGGTAAACAAGCAGGGTACAACCTACAAAAAAATGGATGAGGCTCAAAAAGCGGCATTGGAAAATGTTGAAACCGCTCTTCCCATTTTGATTGAAAACTCAAGTATGATCAAACGCCCAGTGATCCTGTATCCAGATGGAAGCATCACCTTGGGATTTGTTCCAGATCAGATAGGGCAAAAGATTTAATACACGATCGTATCACTGGGGATAGGAGGCAATTCATAGCTTCCTGTCTCCAGTTTGAACTTGAATTTTTTCAATGATTCATTGCCAATAAGTCCAGTTTCATAGGCAAATACTCTTTCCAACCGAGGTAGTTGGTCAAGCTTCTCCAGATCGGTTTGGGTGATCGAGATTCCATTGAGGTAAAGGGATTTCAGATTTTTTAGTGACTTCAAGCTTTCCAGGTTTGCTCCTTTGACTTGGGTGTGGTTAAGCTTGAGCACCGTCACATGTGGGAAATCTCCCAATGATGTAAGAATCTGGTCCGTGATCATCGTTCCACTGAGATCCAGGTAGACAATATGGCCTTTGACGGATGCCAAATCCCCAAGATTTTGATCTTGAAAATCCCGGAAGTTGATGCAGCTCAACTTCAGGATTAAGCTTCCCTGAGCAATTGGCTCCACGTAGAATCCTTTTTTCCGAAGTAGAGCTAAGGTGTCCTCTGCAATTGGCGAAAAGGTTACAGTTGGATAAAAAGCGATTTCTTCACGCTGGAAAAAGGGTTCCAGCAATTTCTTTTCCGGTTTGGCAGCTCCTAGTTTCAGGTCAAAAGAGGCTTCATTTTCCAGCCAAAGGCGAAGCAGCTGAAGTTCCTCTTTTTTAGGTTGACGCTTCTCGCTTGGAGGCATGTGGTCTTCGTGGTCCTGCGGGAGCTCCATTCGACTGACTAGACTGCTTTTCAGAAATTCATGCGGGTCAATTACAGGCCCGTTTTCTCCACCTTTCAGTAGAGCTTCTTTGGTGCTGAGGTCCAGTCCGCCTTTCTTGTTTCGGGGATTGTGGCAGCTTTGGCAGTTGGAATTTAAGATCGGCTGCACCACCTCATCATAGTAGGCCAGTTCCTCCCAACCCTCCTCAGGCAAGGTCAGTGGGGCTGCTGAGGAAGGTGCTCCTCCAAAAAGGGATTGGAGATTTTCGGGCATCACTTCGGTGAAGTAGCCTTCGCCATGGGTGATCGTTCCTCCCAAGTGGCCAGTAAACAAGAGTGCTCCGATCAATGCAGTTGAGCTCCATTTCAGCGTGCTGGGATCGCTTGTTCTTTTATTTTTCCCATAAAAGAAAAATCCTGCAGCCGTAGTCAGAATACCGAAAATCAGGTGAAACTGAACCGTGTCCCAGGAAAAGCCTTCGAATTGGTATTGGAGAAATCCTGAAATACAGGCCAAAACCCCTCCGATCGAACCCAACAAAAAGGCCAGCTGAATGGCAGCAAGGAAGGTTTTGTCCTGCTTTTTCGAAAGGAAAATAAGCAGGACACCAAAAACCAAAATCCCAATCGGCAGGTGGACCAAAATGGGGTGAAAGCGACCCAAAAGCGGAAAGATGAAACTCAGCATATCAGGCGATTACGGATCGGATTAATTCGCCATGAACATCGGTCAGTCGGAACGGCCTGCCTTGAAACTCATAAGTAAACTTCTCGTGGTCAAAACCCATCAAGTGTAAAATGGTAGCATGCAGGTCATGCACGGAGGTGCGCTCGTCTATCCCGGCAAAGCCGAAGTCATCTGTAATGCCGTAGCTCGCGCCTTTTTTGACTCCGCCTCCGGCCATCCACATCGTGAAGGCATCCACGTGGTGATCCCGTCCGAGGAAACCCATCTTTTTGCCCTCCCGGTTTTCCTGCATCGGTGTGCGTCCAAATTCTCCACCCCAGACAACCAAGGTTTCTTCCAAAAGTCCCCGCTGCTTCAGGTCCAGCAGCAAGGCGGTCATCGGCCTGTCAATAGTGCGGCACTTGTTACGCAAGCCCATATCGATTGAGCCATCATGATCGGTGCCGTGAGTATCCCAACCCCAATCGTAGAGTTGGACCACACGTACGCCCTTTTCCACCAGTTTTCTTGCCAAAAGGCAATTGTTAGCGAAGGATTCCTCTCCGGGCTGGGTGCCGTAGAGCTGATGGATATGCTCGGGTTCGTCGTTGATGTTCATCACCTCGGGCACTTCGATTTGCATCCGATAGGCCATCTCGTATTGATTAATTCTGGCGAGGATCTCAGGATCGCCGAAGTTTTCAAAATCTTCCTGATTGGACTGATTGATAGCAGTGATGACTTGCTTTTTGAGATCACGGGACATGCCGCTTGGATCCTCGAGATACAATACAGGGTCGCCTTTGGATCGGCATTGGACGCCTTGATAGACCGAGGGGAGAAATCCCGAGCCCCAGACGCTTTTGCCTGCGTCGGGCGTTTTTCCACCGGAAGTCAAGACGACAAATCCCGGAAGATTCTGGTTTTCGGTGCCCAAACCATAGGTCACCCAACTACCTAAACTTGGTCTTCCTAACCTCGGTGAACCTGTCTGCATGAATAATTGCGCCGGTCCGTGATTAAACTGATCTGTATGCATCGCCTTTAGAAAAGCTACTTCATCGGCTACTTTGGAAAAATGAGGTAAGTAATCTGAAATCCAAGCTCCGCTTTCCCCGTGTTGAGAAAACTTGGCCTGAGGACCGAGCATTTTGGGCACTCCTCTGATAAAGGCAAACTTCCGACCTTCCAACAAGCTCTCCGGACAGTCCTGATCGTGGTATTTGGCCAGTTCGGGCTTGAAATCAAACAACTCCAACTGAGAAGGCGCCCCCGCCATGTGGAGGTATATGATGGATTTTGCTTTTCCCAAAAACGGCGGAGGAAGGGGAGACAAGGGATTCAAATCCCGATCGCTGAGCTGAAGGCCAGTTTTCAGGGTTCCATTTTTCCCCAACTCACAGCCAAAAAGTAAAGGAGCTAAGGCAAGCCCGCCCATTTTGCTCACGCAGTCGAGGAGAAAATGCCTTCTCGTCTGCGTTTGCAATTTTTGGTTGACCAATTCGTTCAGTAGCTTTTCCGCATTCATGAGATCAGGGCTTGGTTAAAAATTCGTCTAAATTCATCATTGCATTGGTGGCCACGGCCAAGGCAGCTAAGCCGGAATCCGCTCCTGGGAAAAACTCTGTCAAGGATTTTTGGTCCTGATCAAAGTTTGATTTAGCTGACTTATAAAGGTTCATCAGGTTGGCTTTTTTGCTTTCTGAGATCGGCAAAAGCAATAGGTTTTGGTAAATGGTTTGGATAGCCAGTTCGGGTTTTTTTCCCGATTTCTCCCATGCTTTTTGGCTCAAGGCTTTGGCAGCATCGAGGTAAACCGGATCATTCAAGGTGGCCAAGGCTTGCAAAGGCGTATTGGTCACCAGTCGCTTACCAAGACAGACTTCACGGCTTCCCGCATCAAAGGAGATAAAGGAAGGATAAGGGCTGGTGCGCTTCAGGAAGGTGTACACACTTCGGCGGTACTTATCTTCGCCCTCGCTTTCTTTCCAAGACTCCCCATTGTACACCGTCTGCCAAATGCCCTCCGGCTGGGTAGGCATCACGGGCTTCCCATACATTTTTCGGCTCAATAATCCGCTTGTGGCAAGTGCCTGATCGCGGATTTGCTCGGCAGAAAGCCGGTATCGAGGCCCTCGGGCATACCATTGGTTTTTGGGATCTTTCTGGAAAACCTCCGAGCTAATTACCGAAGATTGCTGATATGTAGCCGAAGTGACTATCTCTCGAATAAGTGATTTGATGCTCCAGTCGTAGTCATGGACCGTCTTCCAAGCCAAGTAATCCAGTAGCTCGGGATGGGAAGGCGGATCGGATTGGGTGCCCATATCCTCTAGCGTCGAGACTAATCCTCTGCCGAAAAGCTGATCCCAAACACGATTGACAAGCGTACGGGAGGTCAGGGGATTTTCTGGAGCGGTGAGCCAATAGGCAAATCCCAAGCGATTGGATGGCCATTTCGAATTCCAAGTTCCCAGCTCCTTTGGAACTTTTGGACTTACTTTTTCTCCACGTACCATCCAGTTGCCTCGCTCAAAGACAAAGGTCGGTCGGGCCATGTAGTCCGGATTTTCGATCAGGATGGGAAGGCGTGTTCCACGGAAATGAAGCAGCTCCTCCCAGGATTTTTTCACAGTGGAGAAGCCGGGCTTTTCCTTTCCTTTCAGACTTGGGACAAAAGCAAACCAGACGATGGAGGAGGTGTTTTGCTGGGGTTTTGCACTTGGATTTTGAGCTTCGATGTAGAGGTTGACTTTCCCTTGCACAGGCTTGAAGGGGATTTCCTTCACAACCTCTCCTTGGGTTTTGTTGATCACAAAGCTGGCGAGAATTTCTCCTTCGGGTCCATCCTTTCGGATGGTCATTTTGGTACCATCCACTCCAGACCAATAATCGAGCAGGAGTTGGTCAGAACCCTGGGTGTCGATGTTTTTATAGACGGCAGAGCCTCCTGGCCAGAGCCCGAGCCATTTGGTGTCGATCAACTCGGATTGTTGGAAGTCCGTGGCAAGGTGAGCGGCGTATTTGGGTTCGTGGAATTTCAGAAAGTCAGCCCGCTGCCTGGTGGCAGTTTTTCCTTCATTTTCTTCAGCCCAAGCCACTATCTGGTTCACTTTGGCCTGATCTTCCGCTTCGTAAAATCGTAATCGAGGCTCTTCGTCGTGGGTGTCTTCGTCTCTTGTATTATTGAAAAAGGCCAGGGACTCGAAGAATTCTTCGTGTCGGATGGGATCGTAAGGATGACTATGGCATTGCACGCAAGCCATGGTTGTACTTTGCCAGACTTCGAAGGTGGTGCTCACCCGGTCCAAGACAGCGGCAACGCGGAATTCCTCGTCCTCGGTTCCACCTTCGTCATTGTTCATGGTGTTCCGATGAAAGGCCGTCGCGGTCAGTTGATCTTGGGAAGGATTGGGCAAGAGGTCGCCTGCCAGCTGCTCGACGGTAAATTCATCGAAGGGTTTGTCGGCATTAAAAGACCGAATCACCCAGTCCCGATAGGGCCAAAAGGTACGGGAAACGTCCCGTTCGTAGCCTTTGGTATCGGCATAGCGGGCAAGGTCCAGCCACCAAGTCGCCCATTTTTCCCCATAGGCTTCTGAAGAAAGCAATTGATCCACGGCTTGCTCGTAGCTGATTTTGCCGGAGGAAAAGTCCCGAATCAAAGATTCCGAAGGAGGCAAGCCTGTAATGTCCAAAGCCACTCTTCGAAGGAGTCTCATTGGATTTTCGGGTGAGGATGGACTCAAACCTAGACTTGGCAGTTTTTCTTGGACAAAAAAGTCAATGGGAGCAAGCGAGATGTTTTCAGTGCCACCAAAACTGGCAGCAGTGGGATTCGCGGGAAGTTTGGGTTCCTGGACCGGTTCGTAAGCCCAATGTTTCCCCCACTTGGCCCCTTGATCGATCCATTCTTTCAGTAATTCAATTTCCTCCTTACTGAGTTGGGCACGCTGGTAAGGCATTCGGAGTTCGGGATCGGAATGTGTCAGCCGCTTGATGAGTTCGCTGGAGGAGGAACTCCCAGGAACGATCGCAGGATGTCCGGATTCGGTAGGGGCGAAGGCTTCTTCCTCGAAGAGCAAGCTAAACCCTCCGCTTTTTTTCACGCCTCCATGGCAGGAGATGCAGTGCTTGTTGAGGATGGGTTTGATTTCTGTGCTGAAATCCACTTCTTTTTCAGCCCCTAAAAAGAAGAACCCGATCAGGGTAATCCCGATCAGAAGGCTGAGAATTAGGGCTAGGCGGTTGGTGAGCATGGTCCGAAATGAATCGGAGGAAAAATAGCCAATTTCGAAATAGGAAGGAAGAGAGGATAATGAATAGGAATTAAAAAAGCCGCTTTTCATTAAAGCGGCCCAATTCTATTTTAGATAAGCGTGTTTTTGGGAGGAAAGTAACTCGGCAAATTTTTCAAAATATCCGTCGTCATTCCATCCAAGTCATAATCCGGTTGCCATCCCCAGTCTTCCCGAGCACGGCTATCGTCTATGCTATCCGGCCAGGAGTCTGCGATGGCCTGACGGAAGTCGGGATTGAATTCAATCTGGAAGTCAGGAACGTGCTTTTTGATGCTTTCGAAGATCTCTTTTGGGGAAAAGCTCATTCCTGCTAAGTTGTAGCTGGAGCGGATTTTTACCGATTCCCGAGGGGCATTCATCAGATCCAATGTGGCTTTGATCGCATCTGGCATGTACATCATCGGCAAGTAACTGTCTTCGCGAAGGAAGCAGTTGAATTTTTCATTCGCAATGGCCTTGTGGTAGATATCCACTGCATAGTCAGTCGTGCCGCCTCCCGGTAGGGATTTGTATCCAATCAGACCTGGGTAGCGAAGGCTTCGCACGTCCACCCCATGCTTTTCGAAGTAGTATTCACACCATCGTTCTCCTGCCTGCTTGCTGATGCCGTAGACGGTGTTGGGTTCTTTTACGCAGAATTGAGGGGTATTGAACTTCGGAGTATTGGGACCAAAAACGGCAATGGAGGAGGGCCAATAAATTTTGTCCAGTTTCTGTTCTTTGGCCAGTTCCAGAACATAAAGCAAGCTATCCATATTGAGATGCCAGGCAAAAAGCGGGTTCTTTTCCCCCGTAGCTGATAGGACTGCGGCCAAGTGATAAATCTGAGTGACTTTTTCCTCTTTGACCAAATCCCGAAGTGCCTCTTTATTCATCACATCCAAGGTCTGGAATCGGCAAAAATCAAAAGCAGATCGGGCTGAATCTCTGAGGTCGGTCGCGATGACTTGTTCTCCTCCAAACTGATTGGCTAATGCCTGCGTAAGTTCCGAACCAAGCTGTCCTCCAGCTCCGATAACAAGAATCTTTTCCATGTGAAAGTCTTTCGAAAACCCTCCAAATTCGTGTTGAGGGTTTTTGTCTATATTTGGGTTTGCTTGCGCAAAAGTAGTAAAAAACCCATGCCTGAATCGAATTTTTGATCAGCGGAAAAACAAACTTTGGAAATCATTAATAGCAATCCTATACCATGTACGATCAGTTTAAACCCAAATTAGAACAAGAGTTAGCCTCCATCGAAGAAGCAGGTCTTTTCAAAAGAGAACGTATCATCACCTCTCCGCAAGCAGCGGAAATTACCATTGCCGGAGGTCAGCAAGTGCTGAATTTCTGTGCAAATAACTACCTCGGGCTTTCCTCACATCCCCGTGTCATTGAAGCGGCTAAAGCAGCCATTGATTCTCATGGATTTGGCATGTCTTCCGTGCGGTTCATTTGCGGCACGCAGGATATTCATAAGGAGTTGGAACAAAAGATCTCCGAATTTTTGGGTACTGAGGATACTATTTTGTATGCCGCAGCTTTTGACGCGAATGGGGGTGTGTTTGAACCGCTTTTTGGTCCGGAGGATGCGATCATTTCCGATGCGCTAAACCATGCCTCGATCATTGACGGAGTGAGATTGTGCAAAGCCATGCGCTACCGCTACGAGCACAACAATATGGCTGATTTGGAAAAGCAGCTTCAAGATGCCATCGCTGCAGGTGCCAAGCAAAAGATCATCGTGACCGACGGAGTCTTCTCCATGGACGGTACGATTGCTCAGCTGGATAAAATCGTGGAATTGGCTGAGAAATATGAAGCTTTGATCATGTCCGATGAGTGTCATTCCACTGGATTTATGGGCAAGACAGGCCGTGGTGTCCATGAGCACTGCGGGGTAATGGGTAAAATCGACATTATCACGGGTACCTTGGGTAAAGCCCTCGGTGGTGCTTCGGGAGGATTTACTTCGGGAAGAAAAGAAATCATCGAGTTGCTCCGTCAACGTTCGAGACCTTATTTGTTTTCAAACACTTTGGCACCATCGATCACGGGAGCTTCCATTGCTGTATTGGATTTGTTATCAGAGACTACTGCTCTTCGCGATAAACTGGAGTCAAATACTGCGTATTTCAGAGAAAAGATGAATGCAGCAGGTTTTGATATTAAGCCGGGAACACATCCAATAGTGCCTGTTATGCTGTACGATGCCGTGCTTTCGCAAAAGATGGCTGAGAAACTTTTGGCGAAAGGAATCTATGTGATTGGGTTTTACTATCCGGTGGTTCCCAAAGGTCAGGCTCGAATCCGAGTGCAGATTTCCGCAGGTCATGAACGGCATCATCTAGATCAGGCTATTGCTGCGTTTATAGAGGTTGGAAAAGAATTGGGAGTGGTAAAATAAACTAAAAGTAAAAAGGCCGAAAATTAATTTTTCGGCCTTTTTACTTAGGATTTGCTGGTCATGGCCAGCTTTTTCTTTTTGTTCAGATCGTATTCCGAGAGTTTTTCAAATCGGTCATCCAAGTCTTCGTTGTTCAAGTAGTCATTGATAATTTCTCGAACTTCCTGGAAGGAAAGATTATGGAGTACTTTGCCGTTTTTAGCCATAGAAATTTGTCCTGTCTCTTCTGAGATTACCAAGATCAAAGCATCGGTGGCTTCAGACATTCCGATTCCGGCTCGATGCCTCAATCCAAATTGAGCAGGTACCTCTCGTTCAGTAACTGGGAGAATACAGCGTGCAGCTTTGATTCGTCCATTGTGAATGATCACAGCGCCATCATGAAGAGGACTGTATTTATTGAAGATTGAGACCAGCAAACGCTTGGAAAGTTCGGCGTCTAAAATATCTCCGCTTTCAGCATAAAATTTCAATTCGGTACTGGAAGAAATAACCATTAAAGCTCCGGTATTGCTACCGGCCAAAGTTTTTGCGGCATCAATAATCGGACTGATATTAAAGGCAGAATTTTCCTTTTTTCTCCAGAAAAATAAGATGTCTTTCCAGATGTTATCATTGGAAAGTAAGGACGATCTACCCACCAATAAAAGGAATTTTCTAATTTCTGGCGCAAAAATGATAATGGCAGCAATCACCCCAACTCCCATGAATTGCCCCAAAATCGCAGAAAGCAATTCCATACGAAGTGCTCTTACCAGCAAATAGATTAAATAAATGGATAAGAAACCAAGGAAGATTTTGATGGCAACACTTCCCTTGAGCAGCTTATAGATTTGATATAAAAGCGCTGCCACCAACGCAATATCGATCATATTGACGATGGAGATATCTAAAAATCCAATTTTGAAAAGCAGGCTCAAGGGTATAATTGTTCGAATAAAGTAATGGTTTCTTTTGCTTCCTTAACGTCATGCACCCGGAGCAAGTTCGCTCCTTTGAGTAACGCCACCATATTTAGTGCGGTAGTCCCATTGAGCGCATGTTCTGGATCGGTATGCAGGAGCCGATAAATCATGGATTTTCTCGAAACTCCAACCAAAAGGGGACAGCCGAAGATTTGAAAAAGATCGATCTGCCGCAGCAATTGGTAGTTTTGATCCAACGTTTTTGCAAAGCCAAAACCTGGGTCTAAGATTACATCTTTGATGCCAAGTTTTCTGAAGTTATCCATTTTTTGGGAGAAATAATGCAGGATTTCGTTCAAAAAATCAGCATAGGACGTTTCTTGTTGCATGGTTTGAGGAGTGCCTCGCATATGCATGGCAATGTAAGGAAGTCCGGATTCAGCTACGACCTGTAGCATCATGGGGTCTAGTTCACCAGCAGAAATATCATTGATGATATCTGCCCCTGCATCAATTGCGGCTTGAGCAACTTGGGCTCTAAAACTATCCACAGAAAGTAAGATTTCAGGGAATTCTTTCTTGAGGATAGAAAAGGCAGGTTGGACTCTTGAAATTTCCTCTTCAACTGAAATGTCTTTGGCTCCTGGTCTTGTGCTGTATCCACCCAAGTCCAGAAGTTCAGCGCCATCCAGAATCATTTTTTCAGCTTTTTTGAGAAGTAAAGTGGAATTTCCACTGATTCTACTTCCTTCAAAAAATGAATCTGGGGTTAGATTTAAAATACCCATCACCTTGGGCTTGGCAAAGGAATAAAGCCTTCCTTTGATTTGAAGTGTAAATTTTTGGGGAAATACTCTATCTTCGATCGAAGAATTTTGTCCCTGAATAGGAAGCATTAAACGAGTGGATTTTGGAAACGAAAACTAGCAACGAATATAGTCAAGTCATTTCCCGATGTAAAGAATTATTTCGGAAGAAAACAGTCGATTATGGTACAGCTTGGAGAATTTTAAGGATTTCATCAATTACCGATCAAATTTTCATCAAGGCCCAGCGTATCCGTTCAATTCAAGAAAAAGGCAGCCAAAAGGTCAATGATCCCATTGTGGATGAGTTTGTTGGCATCATAAATTACTGTCTCATTGCACTAATCCAGATTAGCCTGAAGGAGGATGAACGAATGGAGATTCCTTACGAGCAGCTCGAGCCTCATTATGATCATTGGGCGACAGCCACAAAAGGACTTCTAGAAAATAAAAATCACGACTACGGTGAGGCTTGGAGAGATATGCGTGTGAGCTCTATGACTGATATAATTTTGATGAAACTCTACCGAGTCAAGCAAATCGAGGACAATGAAGGCCAAACTCTAGTGTCTGAAGGAATAGAAGCCAACTATCAGGACATGATCAATTACGCAGTTTTTTGCCTGATCAAACTCGGCTATCACGAGTCCAATAACTAAACGTAAAAACTCCTAGATTTTAAAGCACAAACGCATGAATAAGCAAACCATACTTTGGATTCTTCGATTTTTAGTAGGAGGCCTGTTTATTTTTTCTGGATTAATTAAGGTCAATGATCCTGTTGGAACAGCAATCAAACTGGAAGAATATTTTGATGTTTTTTCCAATGATATCGCTGGGTTCTTTCTGTACCTCAAGCCTTTTGCACTTCCGATTGCAGTAATTTTGGTGGTTTCTGAAGTGGTACTTGGGGTAATGTTGATTATCGGCTATCGACTCAAGCAAACCATTTGGGCTTTAGGGCTGATGATTTTGTTTTTCACCTTTTTGACATTCTTCTCAGCCTATTTCAACAAAGTAACAGATTGTGGCTGCTTTGGTGATGCCATCAAGTTGACGCCTTGGGAGTCTTTTTATAAGGATTTGATTCTTTTGATTTTCATTGGGTTTTTGTTTGCATTTCGGAAGAACTTGCCAGAAGATAGCCCTAAGTGGACAGCTTGGACTTCATTGTTGACTTTGGTCGCTTCTACCGGTCTTGCCATTTGGGCGATTCAAAATCTCCCATTTATTGATTTTAGAGCTTACAAAGTGGGAGTTAATATTCCAGTGAATATGCAGCCTTCAGCCCCTCTGGAATACACCTATGTGATGAAAAAGGATGGACAAGAATTTCGATTTGATCAATATCCGACTGAGGAAGGTTATGAATTTGTCGAAATGTTGCTCAAAAATCCGGCTGCTCTACCCAAAATTTCAGATTTCGCAGCTTGGAATGCAGAAGGTGACCAGTCTGAGTTTTTGTTTGCGGGAAACAAGGTGATCATTTTAAGCTCCAATATGTCCAAGATGAGTGATAGTAATCTGGACCGACTGAGCGAGATGGTTCATGATCTGGAAGGGGCTCCGGTTGACGTGGTTTTCATGGCAGCCGCTACTCAGGAGGAAATTGACTCCTTCCTTTCCCAACAAAATTGGAGTGTGATAGGATTGCAGGCTGATGCTACAGTGGTGAAAACCATTATGCGATCTAATCCTGGAATAATGGTACTCAAAGATGGAGTAGTTCTTGAGAAGTATCATCATAACAATACTCCTGACGCGGGGGAAATAGTGGATTTATTTCTATGATGAAATCGTTGAAAGTGGTTTTGGTAGGGCTTCCAGGAAGTGGGAAAAGTACATTCGGAAAGCAACTAGCCCAAGTACTTGGATTCACATACCTTGATTTGGATCAAGTGATTGAGGATTCGCATGCCCTGACTATCCCTGAGATTTTTTCCAGATATGGAGAGGGGAAATTTAGAGAATGGGAAACAGAAAGCTTGGAAAAACTGCTATTGCGCGAAGATTCATTTGTTTTAGCTACAGGTGGGGGAGCTCCCTGCTTCAATGACAACATGGATTTGATCAATCAACATGGGATGTCAGTTTTTTTGGATGTGCCGTTGGATATTATTTCTTCTAGACTTAGAAGTTCAAAGGTTCAAAACAGGCCCATGTTTGAAGGTATGGACCAAGGCGAGATTAGTCTCAAATTAAAAAGTCTTTTGACCCAGCGGGAGTTTTTTTATAACCAGGCAAAAATAAAGCTCAGCGGAGAAGATTTTTCCACTGAGCTATTGATGTACGAGCTGATTAATCAGCTCAAAAGTTAAATCCTAGGGTGAAGATTCCAGAGGTAATTGAATTTTCAAGATAAGTTACCGGACCCACGTTTTGATCATTCGCATCTAATACTTGATAACTACGGTACATTCCATTGAATTTTTGCTGAACTAAGGCAAAATCTAGGTACAAGGTATTAAATCGAACACCCACACCTCCGCTAAGTTGAGTGCTGGTTTGATCTAGATCAGGGGAGTTACTGTAAGGATCCCCATAAAACCCATAACCAGCTCTGAATCTAAATCGATCTATTTTTGCTTCTCCACCTAATCGAAAATTGATGGTACTCCCGTAGCTATTTCGAATAGCTTGATTATCGGGGCCCTCATCAAAGTCTCTGGAATTGAGTCTTGCTGCACTATAGTCTACCCAGTCAACATCTGCGCTTAGGAAACCATTCTTTCCAATGAAAAAGGTTGCTCCTCCTCCAAGTTTCAATGGGGTTTGAAGATTGTAGGTACTGAGGAAAAGGTCGGTGTTCGCTTGCTGCAGTCCAAGCGTAATGTCTTCTTGCTCGAAGTAATAATTGTTAAAATCAGCAGTAATTCCTGCCTCGTATTCTTCATTAAGAGAGTACCAAGTTGGAGATTGGAAGTTGAAACCTAAATTGACATAGTCAATCGGTTTGTAGATTAATCCCAAACTTAGATTGATGCCCGTCCCATTGATGAAAAGGTTTTCCCTGAGAGAAGAGGTTCGTAGCGGTTGATCTACAAATTCCTCATTATATTCTTTATAGGAAGAGAATGAAAGGGATCGAATTCCGATTCCAGCACCTACAAACACTTTGTGGTTAAAGTTTGCACCATATGAAAATGACATCTGAGAAGCGGTTCCTTCCTGAGTTACATTTTCATCTTGAAATGGATTCCCTAAAACAAAGGAATCATAGGTGTTTGGACTATTTATCGGATTTCCATTTTGGTCTGTTACTATGGGATTGATTAAATAGGTTTGATAAGCAAGACCAGTTAGTCCAAAGTTTTCAATTTGATTTTCAGAAATCCCAAATGCGTCCTGGAGATAGAAATCAATGATAGAATTATCTCCTAAGACATCTGAAAAGAACCCAAACTCAGAATTGAAATTGGCTATCCGTTGAAAGCTTATTCCAAATGCACCTCCTTTGAAAGCACTAGTTTCAAGGCTACTTTTTGGGTTAGCCATTACATAGCTTAGGTTAGGCGCGCTAAAATTACCTGTGTTGTAGGATCTGTTTTGTCCTAAAAATCGAGTATCGATTCCCCAATCTGAATATCCTAATGAAAGGCTAGCTTCGGAAGATCTAAAAAAGCCCAAACCAGCTGGATTTCCAGCAATATTTGAAACATCTCCACCCAAAGACCATTGAGTACCTCCGATGCCCATGATACGAGCAGATCCTGAGGCGGGTGCTTGACTAAATCGTAGTGCGTCTAAATAATATCCGCTTTGAGCAAATGCACTCGAAATAGACAGAGACAAAAGGGCCAATACAAGTGATGTTAATCTCATTTGTTGTTCGACTGGTTTTGAAATTAAAACGCAATAGGGTTGTAAAGGTGTTGCTATTCAGAAAAAAAATCCTGAAAAAAAAAGGGGGAAATTAATTCCCCCTTCCTCCTCTGGATCCTCCGGAGCTGCCCCCTGAAGATCCACCAGAGCTTCTACTTGGAGCACTGTAGCTTCCTCCACCTCCGGATGAAGATCTGGAAGGAGCGCTGTAGCTAGGTGTAGAAACTCTACTTGGTGTTGAATTATAGCTTGGTGAAGAAGATCGATTGTAAGATGGAGTTGTTGACCGATTATAAGACGGAGAAGAAGATCTATTGTATGAAGGACTTGAGGAACGGACGTTTGGAGAAGAATAGGTGCTTCTGCTAGGTGTTCCGTATCCTCCATTGGTAGAAGGTCTAGTGACTGAAGGTCGGGCTGAAGGAAGTGCCGAAGATGATCTGGTGTTTACTGTTCGGTTGGCTGCCGGAGAATTGTAGTTTCTTGTGGTTGGAGCAACTCGGCTTCTTCCAGTATTATAATAATCATTTTCAGATCTGTTGAAGTCTCTTCCCGAAACTCGAGAATTTTGTCCAGATACCAATCTTCTTGCAGATGGGCTAGATGCAGCATTTGATCTTGCTTGAGCTCTTGAGGTACTTGGTGCCAAACCAGAATTACTTGCCCCTGATCTAGTTACTCCGTAAGATGAACCTCTTGTAGGACGCGATCCATAAACCACTCTTCGATCACCAAAGTCACTTCCTGGTAAAACGTAGATAGGTTGAACGCCATAAACCGGTCGGCCCCAAAATCCACCGCCCCATGCATAGCTAGGACCCCAAAATGGATCCCAGAATGGATCATAAAATCCTCCAAAGCCATTAAATGGACGATAAAATGGACGTCCAAATCCAAAATTCAAACTCATATTAAATCCAGGTCTAAATCCCCAACTTGGCATAAAGAACGGATCGTAGAATCCCATTCCCCAAGGGTTAAAGAATCCCATTCCCATTCCAAAGCTCATATTGTTCCATCCCCAGCCTCTGTTATTTCCTGCGTTTACATAGTAATTATTGTAAACATCAATATTTGGGGCTGCACCGTTGGAATTTAAGTTTTGTGCTTGATTATCGTCAAAATAGACCACTTCATTAAGCGTGTCAGAAGGTGTCTGAGAATATCTAGAGATATACTCTGGGTTTACATTCCGGGCACTAAAGTTTTCCTCCAACAATTGTGGTGCTTCTGAAATTTGCTGGAAGGACTCAGGATTGTTGTTTTTTACAGCATACTGAGTAGCAAGTTTGACGTCAGATGCCATGAAATATAAATTATCAGGGGTCTGATTTATTGCAATCTTATTGGTAGTACAGGATGCAAACACCCCTACACCTAGGATCAGCGCTGTGGAAATTTTAATTGAATTCTTCATAATCGAAGTGGATTGTTGCTTGGTTATACGGGAGTAAAAACCTGAGGTTATACTTTTTGGCTTATATTTGCCAGCCCTAATTAAGCAAAAATACTCTTATTTTAATATTCCTGTCAATCGAATGAGTAAAGGACTTCCAAAACGCAGCGAGGATTATTCGCTTTGGTATAATGAATTAGTGAAAAGAGCCGATTTGGCTGAAAATTCCGCAGTTCGTGGCTGCATGGTTATCAAGCCTTATGGATATTCTATCTGGGAAAAAATGCAGGCTCAGTTGGATAAAATGTTCAAAGAAACTGGACATACCAACGCTTATTTTCCACTGTTTATTCCTAAAAGCTACCTCAGCAAAGAAGCTTCACATGTGGAGGGATTTGCAAAGGAGTGTGCGGTTGTCACCCATTATCGACTCAAAAATGCCGAGGATGGTTCCGGTGTAATTGTGGATCCTGAGGCCAAACTTGAAGAAGAACTCATCGTAAGGCCAACTTCCGAAACAGTAATTTGGAGCACTTATAAAAATTGGATTCAGTCCTATCGAGACTTGCCTCTATTGGTCAATCAATGGGCTAACGTGGTTAGATGGGAAATGCGTACTCGTTTGTTTTTACGGACAGCGGAATTTCTTTGGCAAGAAGGACATACAGCACATGCATCTGCCAAGGAGGCGATGGATGAAACCATTCAAATGATGAATGTTTATGCTCAGTTTGCTGAAGAATATATGGCTGTTCCGGTGGTAAAAGGAAGAAAAACAGAAAACGAGCGATTTGCTGGAGCGGATGAAACGCTTTGTATTGAGGCGATGATGCAGGATGGAAAAGCGCTACAAGCAGGAACTTCACATTTCTTAGGACAAAATTTTGCAAAGGCTTTTGATGTGAAGTTTGCTACCAAAGAAGGTGGGTTAGATTATGTTTGGGGGACTTCTTGGGGTGTTAGTACTCGACTTATGGGAGCATTAATTATGGCCCATTCAGATGATAATGGTCTTGTCCTTCCTCCGAAATTAGCACCTATTCAGGTGGTGATTGTTCCGATTTATCGTGGAGAAGCCGAGCTTGAAGCAATCTCTGTAAAAGCCAAAGAGATTATGGCTGAATTAAGAAAAGTTGGCGTTTCGGTAAGGTTTGATGATCGTGATACTCAAAAACCGGGATGGAAATTTGCTGAATATGAATTAAAAGGAGTTCCGGTGCGCATTGCTTTAGGTCCAAGAGATTTAGAAAATGGAACTATCGAAATTGCCAGAAGAGATACTTTGACCAAGGAATCTTTTGCCTTGGCTGAAATGCCAATAGCAGAAAAAATCACTTCCCTTCTGGATCAGATTCAACATTCTATCTATCAGAAGGCTTTTGATTTTAGAGCACAACATACCACGGAAGTAAATTCATGGGAGGAATTCAAAGAAGTGCTTGAATCTAAAGGAGGCTTTATTTCTGCGCACTGGGATGGAACTTCAGAAACTGAAGAAAAAATCAAGGAATTGACCAAGGCAACCATTCGTTGTATACCACTGGATCGAAAAGACGAATCGGGAGTTTGCGTCTATACTGGCAAACCTTCCGCTGGAAGGGTTTATTTCGCAAAAGCTTATTAATCGAAATTGGCTAAACCCGGATTTTTCCGGGTTTTTCTTTTTTTAGCTTTGGGTTCTCCGGCTTTGTTGTATTTTAGGTTTCATTCTTTCCCTTTTCAAATGGAAATCTTAATTCTATCCAGCTTACTTGTTATCGGGCTCATTTTAGTATTGGTAGAAGTTCTATTTATTCCAGGAACAACGGTAGTCGGGATTTTGGGATTCTTGGTTAGTTGCGCTGGAGTAGGTTACGCTTTTATCACATTTGATGAAACCTTGGCCTTTTGGATAACAGGAATTGCGGCCTTGTTTAATGTGGCGGCCATAGCCTATGGCTTTTCGTCTGGAGTTTGGAACAAGTTTTCCTTGAAAGACGCCTTAAACGGTGGGGCTTTTGATGGTCGAACAGAAGGTCTTCAAATTGGAATGAAGGGGAAAGCAGTATCAGATATCAAGCCTTATGGTAAAGCCTCATTTTTGGATCAACTTTTTGAAGTCAAATCAGAAGAAGGATTTATAGAAGTAGGGAATGACGTCGAAATCATTAAAATCGAAAACAATAAAATTTTAGTAAAATAATATGGATGCTTCAAGTTCAATGTTTGTCTTGATCGCTGCATTTGCAGGGGTCATTCTTTTATTCATTTTCCTCTATTTTGTTCCGGTCAATCTCTGGATTACTGCTCAATTTGCCAATGTTCGTGTAGGGATTGGGGAGTTAATTGGAATGCGAATTCGGAAGGTTCCCCCTAGTGTGATTGTCAACTCCTTGATCACAGCCACAAAAGCGGGTCTTCAGCTTACTACCAATGAATTGGAAACGCATTACCTGGCAGGAGGAAATGTACCCGCCGTTATTCGTGCTTTAATTTCTGCAGACAAGGCCAATATCAATTTAAGTTTTAAACAAGCAACAGCCATTGATTTGGCGGGCCGTGATGTGTTTGAGGCAGTTCAGATTTCGGTAAATCCGAAAGTGATTAATACCCCAAGTGTAGCAGCAGTGGCGGCTGATGGGATTCAATTGATCGCAAAAGCAAGAGTGACAGTACGAGCTAATATCGCACAATTGGTTGGTGGTGCTGGTGAGGAGACAATCCTAGCAAGGGTTGGGGAAGGAATTGTAACCTCGATTGGTTCGGCTGCTACCCATAAGTCAGTTCTAGAAAATCCTGATAAAATCTCCAAGCTTGTTCTTCAGCGAGGACTAGATGCTGGTACTGCTTTTGAAATTCTTTCCATCGATATTGCAGATATTGATGTCGGAACCAATATCGGAGCAAAACTTCAGATTGATCAAGCCTCAGCGGATTTGAAGGTGGCTGAAGCCAAAGCTGAAGAAAGACGTGCAATGGCTGTCGCTTTAGAGCAAGAAATGCGCGCGAAATCGGTCGAGATGAGAGCGAAAGTAATTGAGGCGGAAGCCGAAGTGCCAAAAGCGCTTGCAGATGCCTTTCGAACTGGTAACCTTGGCGTGATGGATTATTACAAAATGGAGAATGTAAAAGCAGATACGTCCATGCGTGACGCCATCGCAAATTCAGATAAGGACACCAAAGACAGTGGCGGTTCGAAATCGGAAAAGAAATAAATCGAAGGGAGTCAAATTAGACTCCCTTTTTCTTTTTCCGTGTTGTAGGTTCCTCAGGAATTAGGATAACCGGTTCGTATTTACTTTTTAAAAGAACCTGATTTCTGGACCAATCCAGGATGATTTCCAAGTAGTCCAATGGAAAAATCACCTCTCCATTACTAGAAATAACACCAGATTTTCCTTCTTTAGAAACAAGAATAAAGTCCTCGTTTTCAGGTTGGATAGACTCAAATTCCGTGGGGAAAAGAACAGTTCCTGAACGATCAAGTAATCCTCGATTACCTTGATTTTCAGTTATGAAAAGACCGTTGGAAAGGCGGCAAATCTTTTCATATCCGATGGAAGTAAGCTTGTTTCCAGATTGATCAATTAGGAAATGTTCATTTGATGCCTTGGCAATAGCAATTCCTTTATTGACAGGTTTGATTTCTTGCCAATTGCTGATTCCAAGAAGATGCCCTTCCTTGGAAATGAGTTGCCAGCTTCCATTTTTTTGTACTACAGCTGCCCCTTCAGCGAACCCTAAGGTCTCATCAAATTGAGGCTCAATTACCCATGCTCCATCTGAAGTAATGAATCCGATTTTGCCGTTTTTTCGAGCGGGAAACATTCCTTCTGATCCTTTTCCTATCCATTCTGCATCTGATTGAGGATTAACCAACCATCCTTTGGATCCTATCAATCCCGTTTTTTGATCTCTAAATCGGACAAAATAGAGGCCCTTTTCGATCAGATCAACTTGCTCCATTCCCACTACATCAAGGAGGATTCCTCCTTTTTCCATGATTCTTCGCAGCTTTCCATGGATATATTCCAGCATCAGATCACCTTCCTTGGTGATTTGATGGTAGGAGTTGTAATTCACTTGAGCCTGCAATTCATCGCCTCTTACTAATAGATATTGATTTTCGTCTCGACCATAAAAATAATCCCCTTGGGTATGTTCCAATTCATCTAAAATAGGGTCCATCACATAATTTCCTTCCCGATTGATTAAGCCAAATCCAGATTGTTCTTTGGCAAGAAGGAAGTTCCCGTCATTTTCTTGAAGTGACAAATACGGGCGGCAGGGATCAGCTGAAAGAGGTAAAAAATAGCTTCCATTTTTTCGTGTAATCACCATCCCATGATGGGTGATTTTAGCATGATCAAGTTGACCTAATGAGATTGTCTTTCCAGTTCCTTTTTGGTAAATCCAATAGGAATTTCCTTTTCGTGCCAAAAGAATATTGAAATAGGTTTCAATTTCTTCGTATTCAAGGGGAAGAGCTGCTTGACCATATTCATGAAATGCCCCAATTCCCTGAGGACCTTCCACTAAGATCCAAGGCTCGAGGTATCGTTGAATTTTTGTGCCCTGAAGATTGACCATCGGTCTGAGATCTGCGGAAAGCAAGTAAAGACTGGAATCAGTCTTTCCGACTAGCACAGATTCGCTCAAAAGTTCAATCCTTTCATAAAGAGCTCTGGTTTTGAGCTTGCCTTGGAGATCTACGACTTCCCAACTTTGGGCCGGACTTAAAATTGGAAGGATCAGGGAAAGAAGAAATAAAACTGGAAATGCTAAGGATTTATTTTTCATGAAGAATTTACGCGAAGCCTAAAGATAAATGACCAGACATTTTCTAAAAACATCTGGTCATTTTATCACTTGAAATACTTTTTTTATTTCTCAGTTTTTACCTTTTCTAAATCAAATAGATCGGTAATAATTTCAATCATTTCTTCTGCCTCATCTCGTTTACAAGCCGCTCTAAGTTGAACCACCGGGACTTTGAGGATTTTTTGAAGCATACTTTTGGTGATCTTATCGATCAACACATAATCTTTTTCCTCCACATTTTTCAAATACCTGCTTAGTTCCTCTTGTCTAATTTGCTCTAGGGATTGCTTGAGTTTATTTATGGTGGGAGATACCATCATTTCTTTCCTCCAATCGTAGAATTCTGAGATACTTTCTTCAATGATTTTCTCGACCACGGGAATGGCATCTAACCTTTTCTGCAAAGCTTCAGATGTCTTGCTTCGGATATTGTCCACATTATATAGAATCACGCCAGGGACATCTTCAACTGAAGTTTCAATACTTCTTGGGACAGAAAGGTCGATTAATAATTTGTAGCTAGGAATCGAAAACTTTTTAACCAGCTCTTTGGTGATGAAAGGCTCGTTTTTCTGGATAGAGCAGACGATCACATCTGCTTCCTCCATAGCCTCATAGGACTTTTCGAAATCCACGACTTCAAAACCAAGTGGAGTAGCGATCTCTTCGGCCTTTGATTTGGTTCTATTGGTGATTTTGACTTTCGCCTCAGGAAGATAAACCATGTTCTTTGCCACATCCTCTCCAATTTCACCTACCCCAATTAACAAAACTCTAGGTTGATAAGTGTTTGCCGTGATGCTCTCAATCAATTCTACCGTAGCATAGGATAAAGATGCGGCGCCATCCCGAAATGCTGTTTCTTGTACCACTCGCTTGTTAGTAAAGAAAATGGTGTGCATCAACCGATGAAGGAACGGTCCAGCCATTTGAAGATCAGCAGCCGTTTGGTAAGCTCTTTTGACTTGATTGGAAATTTGAATATCTCCAATCACTTGAGCCTCAAGACCCATGGAAACTCGAAACAAATGGGTGATTGCCTCTAAATCTTGATTGAATGTTTCAAAGTATTCTAGGTAATTGACTACCTCAGTAATGCCTTTTTCAAGACCCAGTAGCTTGATGATTTCTGTGCTTAAGTCGAGTTCGTGCTTGTAATAAACTTCTGTTCTGTTACAAGTAGAAATGATCAATGCATCAGAAAGACTGAAAAAATCCTTAAGCTTTACCAAAATACGCTGAATCGATTCCTCGTCAAGGGAAATCAATTCTCTGATCTGAACAGGGGCGGTTTTGTGTGATAAACTAAGGGCTCTAAACTTGGTTTGCATTTTGGCAAGTTTTGCGATTCAAATTTAACAGACTATCCTGCTGTGAGGGTTCAAATCTTCTTATCAAAATCTAATTTGAAATGAGTCTAAATAATCAACAGACCCATCTTGACCTTTTGCTGAATTATTGAATTGGAGAATTTTTATTTTTAACTTATCCGTTATTCAGCTTTTCAATTTGATTTTTTGGAAATACTCAGGAGATGTGGGATCTAAGAATGAAATCGAAAACGATCACTTTTAAGATACATTGTGGATGAAAGAGCGTCTTTTTTATTGGTTTCGCCTTCATTTGGGTTTTTCATCGAAGGAAACGAGGGGATTTTTAATTTTGATACCTTTTCTAGTCGGCTTAGGTTTTTTGCCTTCAGGAATTCGAAAATTCAAAGATCAACAAGGGGAGAAAACCTTTCAAAGATACCTTCATGCGATTGATAGTTTGGAGGCGGCAGGGTTTGTCCTCATTTCATCGCCTCTGCCGGGATTTGATCCTCGGGACACCCTGCCTCAAAATCAGAGAAATCGAGTTAAAAATACCACTACGATAAGTTTTTGGGAAGCGGATTCAGTCACGTTACAAATTGTACCGGGAATAGGAGAAAAACTTGCCGGCAGGATCATCAAATACCGCGATCAATTGGGAGGGTTGCATCATGCAGATCAATTAAAAGAGGTATTTGGATTAAAGGAGGAGGCCTATCTGGCCATTTGGGAATACTTTGATTTTTCACCTCAGATCCATTCCAAGATTCCCATAAATTCCATAGAAACCCAAGATCTTTCAAAACATCCTTACATCAGTTATGGAGAGGCGAAGGTAATTGTGGCGTTTAGGAATCAACATGGCCGATATACAAATCCTGAGGATCTTTTGAAGATTAAAATTTTTAAACCTGAATGGGTCCAAAAAATTTCTCCGTATTTGGATTTTGATTGATCGACTCGACAAAAGATTTGCATCTTTGGGGCATGAATCAGGAAGATTTTCCGCCATTTCCCTTTCCCCAATTAACCATTCCGACCTTTGAACCTCGGCTGGATTTTAAGGAAGATAAATGGTGGATATTTGATTCATTAAGGAAAAAATTTCTTGTTCTCACTCCTGAGGAATGGGTCCGGCAGCATTGGATTCAATTTTTGATTTTGGGGAAAAATTACCCCAAAGGTCTGTTTTCAATCGAAAAGGGAATGAAATACAACTCCTTGCAAAAACGAACGGACGTCCTTGTCTTTGATCGAAATGGCTTGCCGTACTTACTCATCGAATGTAAAGCTCCGGAAGTCAAACTCAATGCTCAAGTTCTTTCCCAAGCAATGACTTACCTCCATCGGATCGAGTGCCCACATTTGATTTTAAGTAACGGGTTGAACCACTTGGTTTTTTCTTGGTCTGAAAAAGAAAATAAACTGTTACAATCTCAGGATTTACCTAAAAGTCCAAATTAAAGTGGCTAGTTTTATGATTTTAATCAGTGTTTTAGTAAATTAAACTACTGATTTTTACCCGGCAATATTATTATGAGTTCCCATTCGCACAATACCCCCTGTGAGCTTTGCGTCAGCAGAAAGCACTCTCTCTTTGGAGATTTACCTGAATCTCAATTATGCACTATTTCAGATCATAAAAATCTGATTTCTCACCGAAAAGGCCAGATTCTCTACTATGAAGGCACCAAGCCGCTTGGTATTTTCTGTATCAATTCGGGAGTTGTGAAAGTTTACAAAACAGCCTCCAATGGCAAAGAGCAAATTCTTCATCTAGCCCAAAAGGGTGATTTTCTAGGCTATGCAGCACTACTGGGTGAGGAAAATTACACCAATTCAGCAATGATCATTGAGGATGCCAAAATCTGTTTCGTTCCCAAAGAGACTTTCCTCAGTACACTCTTAAAAAACAGTGAGTTTTTTAAACGCGTCACTCGCCAACTCAGTCATGAACTTGGTGTAATGGAGGATAAATTGACTGATGCTACCCAAAAAAGTATTCGGGAGCGATTGGCTTTTGTGTTGCTTCAGCTTGCTAGTTCTTATGGAGTAGAAGGAGGTGATTCACAAAAGATCGATTTGATTTTAAGTCGTGAAGAAATTGCAGGAATTGTTGGAACCGCCACAGAATCTGTAATTCGCTTACTCTCAGAATTTAAAAAAGATAATCTGATCGAATTGGATGGTAAGAAAATCATCGTCAAGGATCGCCGTGGTTTAGCACGACTGTCAGATTTTTACGCTTGATCAGAACCCGTAAGTACTAATTCGGGTTTTTGGGTTATGAACTTTCTTTCTATGAAATATAAAGTCTTCCCAAAAGCCCGAATTTTATTTTTTCTAGCCCTTCTTTCTCCCGGGTTTGCTTTTACCCAATCGCTTGCCTATCGAACTTTACTTTCCAGCTTATACGATTCTGAATTTCCTGTCCTAAAACCTGAACAGCTTAGTGATTTAAAATCATATCAGCTTTTGGACGCCCGCGAAAAGAAGGAGTATGAGGTAAGCCACCTGCAAGATGCAACTTGGGTGGGTTTTGAAACTTTTTCGCTGAAAAATGTCACGGATTTAGACAAAAACAAGCCTGTTGTAGTCTATTGTACAGTGGGAGCTCGTTCTGAAGAAATAGGGAAAAAATTGAAATCTGCCGGATTTAAGCAAGTCTATAATCTGTATGGAGGGATTATTCATTGGGTAAATGAAGGGAATCCTGTCTATCAGAATGGTACAAAAACAAATCAAGTCCATACTTATTCCCAACCTTGGGGTATTTGGCTCACTAAAGGTGAAAAAGTATACGATTGATGGTGTCGTGTGAAAGACACAAATCATTTTTGAAAAAACTTACCTTTCTATTCCTTTCGTATATCGAGAAAAAATCAGCTCATGTCATTCCAGAAAATTGTAGCACTTGCCTTTTCCTTTCTAGTTTTTTCTTGCCAAAGTTCTTCCTTAGGCATGGCAGGTACCACCCCGCCCAGTCACCAGATTTGGGATCAGTTGGTCAAAGCTCATGTCAAACCCAGCGGAATGGTGGATTACAAAGGATTCATCAAGGACAAAGCCAAGCTGGAGCAATATCTAAAGCTGATATCCGAAAATGCCCCTGATCGCAAAATCTGGTCTAAAAATCAGCAATTGGCCTACTGGATCAATGCTTATAATGCCTTCACGGTAAAGTTGATTGTGGATAATTATCCGACTCAAAGTATTCGTGACTTGGGTCCCAAATTGAAAATTCCCTTAATCAGGGATGTTTGGCATTATAAGTTTTTCAAAATCGGTGGAGTGGAGTCCAGCTTAGATGAAATCGAGCATTCGATTTTAAGAAAGGAATTTGACGAACCTCGAATTCATTTTGCCATTAATTGTGCTTCAGTTTCGTGTCCCCCTTTACTGAACGAGGCCTTTATGGCAGAGAAGTTAGAAAGCCAGCTTCAAAAAGTAGCAGTTGCGTTTATCAATGATCCAACTCGAAATAAAATCAATCCGGAAAAGGTTCAGATTTCCTCTATTTTCTCTTGGTTTCAAGGAGATTTTACTAAAAAAGGAAGTTTGATTGACTTCCTCAACCAATACTCTAAAGTAAAAATAAAATCCAACGCTAAAGTTTCTCACCTAGATTACAATTGGAACCTCAACGAGTAACCCGGATTTTTAGGTAACTTTTGCCTTCAACTCACCCCTATGTCCGCACGTCACCTTGTCATCATTGGAAATGGAATTTCGGGAATTACCCTAGCCCGACACGTTCGGAAAATGGATTTGGATACCCGAATCACGGTCATTTCTGGTGAGTCTGACTACTTTTTTTCCCGCACCGCGTTGATGTACGTCTTCATGGGGCACATGAAGTTTGAGCATACTCAACCCTATGAGTCTTGGTTTTGGGAGAAAAATCGGATCGAATTGAAGAAGGTTTGGGTTCAAAAAGTGGAGTTTAGCGAAAATGTTTTAGTTTTTGATTCCGGAGAAAAAATGGCTTATGATATTTTGGTCATCGCGACCGGTTCCAAACCCAATAAATTCGGCTGGCCAGGTCAGGATCTCGAGGGAGTACAAGGCTTGTATTCCAAGCAGGATTTGGAGCTGATGGAGAAAAATACGAATCAGGGAGTTAAGCGGGCAGTGATCGTAGGCGGTGGTTTGATCGGGATTGAGATGGCCGAAATGCTGGCTTACAAGAAAATCCCTGTGACTTTTTTGGTGCGTGAAAAAGGATTTTGGGATAATGTTTTACCTAAAGAAGAGTCCGAATTGGTGGGGAGACATATCCGCGAGCATCATATCGACTTACAGTTGGAGACCGAATTGAAGGAGATATTATCTGATTCCAAGGGCCGAGTACGGGCAGTTGTCACCTCATTGGGAGAAGAGATTTCCTGTGAGTTTGTGGGATTGACTGCAGGGGTGTCACCGAATGTGGATTTTCTCAGAAATACTGAGTTGAAGGTGAATCGAGGAGTGAAAGTGGATGCTTTCTTTCAGACCAATATCCCGGATGTCTATGCCATCGGGGATTGTGCGGAGTTTGAAAATCCGCCAGCTGCCGACCGAAGGACCATCGAGCAAGTCTGGTACACGGGAAGAATGCATGGAGAAACCTTGGCACATAACCTTTGCAAAAGACCTGTTCCCTACCAACCTGGGATTTGGTTCAACTCTGCCAAATTCTTGGATATCGAGTACCAAACCTATGGCACGGTCCCACCAAAATGGGACGATTCGGAGCTCGAAAGTTTCTACTGGGAGCATTCCTCAGGAAAAGTCTGCTTTCGCATGTTCATGAATACAGCAGGTCAAATTCTCGGCATCAACAATTTTGGTTTCCGACTCCGACATGAGTTCTTTGATCAGGCAATCCGGGAAAAGTGGTCTGGAGAAAAAGTGATTGCCAAGCTCGACAAAGCTAACTTCGATCCGGAGTTTTTTGCCCCTTACTACATGGAGATCCAAAAGGCCTTCAAAGAGCAATTCGGAGGAAACTTTCAGCCTGCCAAAAAATCATTCATCCAAAAACTATTCGGAGCAAGCGTATGAAGACGATCGAAAAAATAGGATTAGGATTGTTTCTGATCGGATTGGCTGTATTTACGGCGGTTCCTTTTTTGGGAAACTATACCCTGAGTGAAGAATTGGTTTTGGCCAATACCAAAGATATCCATCAAGAGAAAATGGCCGAAATTCTCGCTCCGATGTACGGTCAAGAATATGGGTCTAACTTCTCCTTTCTATCTGCTTTTGGAGAAAACTTCAATACCTACAATGACAACTTGAAAGCCCAGCAACTCTGGGATCAGGTCATTTGGGATGATTATGGGTTTGCCTTGGCCAAGGCTGCCGCAAGCAGTCCAGTCAGAGATAATCCTTGGCTTTGGTTGGGTTTATCCATCGGATTGGCTGCATTAGGAGGTTATTTGTACAATTTCAGGCAGTATTCCGATGAACCTTCAGGAATTAAAAACAACGGAATTTTCCACTCCAAACTAAAAAATAAAGGTTGGTTGGGGATGATCACCGGAGGCTACCTGATTCTCTTTTACATCTTGCTTTATTGGTTTCCGGCCTATTTGGTCAACTTGGTTTGGATGGTTGAGCCTGTTTCCAAATTGCTTTCCGGCGGTCCTGCCAGCCAGTGGTTTTTGTATGGCTTGGTGTATACGCTGGCGATTTTGGTGATGGGCGTTCGGATGTTTAGAAAATACCGAGGCAACAAATACCAGCAACTTCGCACGGCCTCGGTGATGTTTTTCCAGACGGCTTTTGCCTTTCTGATTCCCGAAATCCTCGTCCTTTTAAATCAACCTTATTTCGATTTCAAGAATATCTGGCCGCTCGATTATGATTTTTTCTACGATTACCAGATTTCTACATTTCTCTCCGGTGGAGGCATGGGCATGTTTATGCTGATTTGGGGGATTTTACTGATTATCGTAGGTGTGCCGGTTTTTACTTATTTCTATGGAAAGCGCTGGTACTGCTCTTGGGTTTGCGGATGTGGAGGCTTAGCGGAGACGGTCGGAGATCCTTTTCGTCAGCTTTCTGACAAGTCACTAAAAGCCTGGAAATACGAGCGATGGATTATTCACAGCGTGTTGGTTTTGGCAGTGGTGATTACTGCCGTGACGATCGCCAACTACTTTTCCGGCTTTAGCTTTTTGGGTAATGTGACCAATCAGCTCCATTCGTTTTATGGTTTTGCAATCGGTTCTGCCTTCGCAGGAGTAGTGGGGACGGGATTTTATCCCTTTATGGGAAATCGGGTTTGGTGCAGATTTGGATGTCCTTTGGCGGCGTATCTCGGGATTGTTCAGCGCTTTAAGTCTCGATTCCGCATTACTACAAATGGCGGTCAGTGTATTTCCTGCGGTAATTGCTCCACGTATTGCGAAATGGGAATTGATGTTCGCGCGTATGCCCAAAAAGGCCAAAACATCGTTCGCTCCTCCTGTGTTGGATGTGGCGTGTGCTCCGCTGTGTGTCCTCGTGGGGTGTTGAAATTGGAAAACGGGCCGGAAGAGAACCGAATTATCGATTTGCCTATTATTATTGGCAACGATTCCATCAAGCTCAACGCCTAAATGATTATCCTCTATTTCCTTTGCGGACTGTATTTCTTGGGAATGCTTTTTATCCTGATTTACAGTTTGGCGCAGGGGCATTTGTTGTTTCATTTTCTGAAAGCCCGGAAAGAATGGGTTTCCACACCTCAAGTCACGCCTTCCAGCTGGCCAAAAGTCACCGTTCAACTTCCCATTTACAACGAACTCTATGTCGTCGAACGATTGATTGAGGCTGCCTCAAAGTTGAATTATCCCAAGGAATTACTCGAAATCCAAATTTTGGATGACAGTACCGATCAGACTGTGGACTTGATCCAAGCCAAACTAAAAGAATACCCTGAAATCAACTTCCGCTATTTGCATCGAACGGTTCGAAAAGGTTTTAAGGCCGGAGCACTTCGTGAAGGATTGGAGCAAGCTTCAGGAGAATTCATTGCCATTTTCGATGCGGACTTTGTGCCCGATCCGGACTTTTTGCTGAAGACGATTCCTTTTTTCTCCTCGGAAAAAATCGGGATGGTTCAGACTCGATGGACGCATTTGAACCAAGACTATTCACTCTTGACCCGATTGCAGGCCTTTGCCTTGGATGCGCATTTCTTCATCGAGCAGATGGGGCGAAACCGTCAAGGGGCTTTTATCAATTTCAATGGCACAGGAGGAATCTGGCGAAAAAGCTGCATCCTCGATGCGGGCAACTGGCACGATGATACCTTGACGGAAGATTTGGACTTGAGCTATCGGGCCCAGCGAAAAGGCTGGCAGTTTGTCTATCGCCCCGAGATCAAATCTCCTGCGGAACTCCCACCGATCATGTCTGCCGTGAAGTCCCAACAATTCCGCTGGACAAAAGGTGGGGCCGAATGTGCCGTAAAGCATGCAGGAAAGGTGAGTCAGGAAAAATTACCTTTTCGGATCAAGTTTCATTCCTTTTCCCATTTATTCAATTCCACGATTTTCATTGCGGTATTGCTGACGAGTTTGAGTAGCATTGGCGTGTGGTGGGCTGGAGTGCAGGGGTTGATTCCGGAGTGGATGGTAAGGCTTTCGGGGATTTTCCTGATTGGGTTTGTCTTGATTGCTGGCGTTTATCTGGCCTCGTATTTTATTGCCAGAAAGTCATTTCTGTCTTCCTTTTTCGGAGTGATTTGGCAATTACCGCTGTTCCTTTCCGTGTCTATGGGGCTGGCTTTGCACAATGCCCAAGCAGTTTGGGAAGGCTTGACCGGAAAAAAATCCCCCTTTATCCGCACCCCAAAATTCAATCTCGAATCCGGGAAAGTTTCTTTGAGCTCCAATCGATATATCCTGCATCGCATGCCGATTACCACGTGGTTTGAAGGGCTTTTGGCAATGGTATTTTGGGTGATGGTGGGATTGGCATTCCGTGAGGGAAATTTCCTGTTTCTACCATTTCATGCCATGCTCGCCTTCGGTTATACCTTGGTCTTTGTCTCCTCCTTTAAATCCTACGGCCTCGGTCGATAAATCATTCCATGAATCACCCGCCGATTATTGACGTCATTATTCCTGCGTACAACGAGGAAAAGTCCATCCCAAAAGTCATTGCTGAGATTCCAAAGTTTGTCCGCAACATCGTCGTAGTCAACAATAATTCCACCGATCGAACACAACAAGCCGCAGAAGGAGCAGGGGCCAAAGTCGTCTTCGAACCTCAAAAAGGCTACGGAAAAGCCTGCTTGACTGCGATGGACTGGCTCAAAAAGCAGGAAATCCAACCGGATATCGTGGTTTTTTTGGATGGGGATTACAGTGACTATCCCGAGGAGATGAGCGATTTGGTACAGCCGATTTTGGATGGGAAAGCCGATATGGTGATCGGGTCAAGAGCCTTGGGGCAACGGGAAATTGGATCAATGACCCTACCTCAAGTTTTTGGTAACTGGCTGGCGACGACGATGATGAAGTACATTCAAGGGGCAAAATTCTCTGATTTGGGGCCTTTTCGGGCAATTGTTTGGAGAAAGCTTTTGGACTTGAATATGGTCGATCAAAACTTTGGCTGGACCATCGAGATGCAGATCAAAGCCCACAAAGCCGGATTGCGCTACACTGAAGTGCCGGTCAACTATCGTAAGCGCATCGGCGTGTCAAAAGTCAGCGGCACGGTCAAAGGTGTGATTGGAGCGGGGTATAAGATTATTTTTACGATCTTCAAGTATTGGTAAAAAGTAGGTAGTGTTCTGTCCCAATTCGCAATTTGGAAGCACTATCATAGAATTTGAACTCATTTCTAATTCAGAAAATGAACACTTATCTCCGAAGGCACCGAAATCCGAAATTTGAAATCCAAAATTTCAAATCATTTATACTCTTCTTCTTTTTTCTGGCTTTCCTTTCTTCCTGCAATTCCTCCGGCCGCGAAGGAGTCGAAGAAGAGCAATTTGCCAAGTATTGGTACCAGGGAAAAGCGGAAATCAATGTCTTTGACTTGCAGCAAAGTCGCTACGGAGAGGTTCGTCCCGGCAAAGCGGTGATGATCTTTGTGACGGAGGATTTTTCCAAATCCAAGCAAGTCAAGCTGGACAATCCTCAAGATCGACCTTCCGATGCCCAAAAGGTGATGAAATTGAACATGACCAGGGAGTTTCTGACTGGCGTCTATCCGTATCATACCATGCTTTCGGTTTTCACGCCTGTCTATGAGGAAGTTCCTTCGCCCAAATTGACGGCTTCGGTAACCGAATGGTGCGGGCAGTCTTTTTCCCAGTTGAATTTCAAAAACGGAAAATACAACGCCAAACTCTTTTCCTATTTTGAATCAGAGGGGGATGTGGAATCGAAAATTGATGCAAAAACAGAAGAAGAGCTTTTTAATCTGATTCGACTTAATCCTGAATTAGTATCCATGGGAAATCAACTTTTGATTCCAAGTTTGATCTTTCAGCGCTTTGCCCACATTCCTCTGAAAGCTGAACAGGCCACTATTTCTAAAAACGACTTGGGTTCCAATCAGTCCGAGATTGAGGTGGTTTATTCTGAAATAGGCCGAAAACTTACCATTCGCTATAATCAGTTTTTTCCATTCGAAATCTTGGGATTTACCGAAACCTGGACCAATTCAGACGGAAAACAGGAAGTTACTACAGCCACCCGTACCAACATGCAGCTGCTTGAATACTGGAAGCAGAATGAAAAAGTGTACGAACCCTTGAGAAAGGATTTGGGGCTTTGATCAGCAGGATTAAAACACCCTTCAAATATGCTTTGATTCTCGCCATGGCGGGAATCTTGTTTTTCCTTGCTCAGGTGCCAAGGGAAGAGTTTAGCTTGACTTTTTTGCTGTTTTCATTGGCTTTTGCGGGGATGGTTGGGCTGTTTTTTTTAGCAGAAGAAAAGCTCAACTTTCGAAGCGTGTTATTGGCAGGACTGCTGCTTCGATTGGCAGTTTTTCCATTTGCTCCACAGTGGTCAGATGACTTTGTTCGATTTCTTTGGGACGGAGAACTGCTGAAAATCGACCAGAATCCTTACGATCAAACACCACGGGAATGGCAAGAGGCAAATGATGATCCCGACAATTCTTATCTCAATCAACTTTTCGATAATCTGAATTCCCCAGATTATTATTCCGTCTATCCACCGCTCAATCAGGCGATTTTCTGGTTGGGAGCCAAAGCTTCAAAGTGCTTTGTTTGGAATGGATATTTCACTCTCCGGTTGATTTTACTGTTGGGCGAAATAGGAGTATTTGTCCTACTTTGGAAGATTTTGATGGCATTTCAACTTCCAATCAAACGAATTTTCTGGTATTGGTTCAATCCTTTGGTGATTATGGAAATCACTGGAAATCTACATTTTGAGGGTTTGGTGCTACTTTTTCTGATGGCATCGATTTGGGCGATTCAAAAAGGGAAATTGGGGCTTTCAGGTGGCTTTTGGGGAATTGCGATAGGAATGAAGCTCCTTCCTCTGATGCTGGCCCCAGCATTTTTGGCTTTGGGAAAATCGAGAAAATCGGTCTGGTTTTGGGTTGGAACTGCACTCGCTACACTGATCAGTTTTACCCCGCTTTTGATTGAACATTCTTGGGTCAATTTTGCTCAAAGCCTCAAATTGTATCAGGGCAAATTTGAGTTTAATGCCTCGATCTATTACTTGCTTCGTGAAGTTGGCTTTTGGATAGAGGGATACAATACGATCGCTTTTTTGACGAAAATCCTCAGTTTGTCCACGGGTATCCTGATCGGGTATTTTTCCTGGAAGAGGCAACCAAAATCCCTCTTCGAACTGGTCGATTTGATGGTACTGATTTACTTGGTTTACCTGATCTTACAGCCGGTTGTACATCCTTGGTATATCTTGCCGGCCTTGGGATTGAGTGTGTTGCGAGGGAAAATGACCTTTTCGCTCTGGGGCTTTGGAGCGATCTTCTCCTATCAGGCCTATGAAAATGCTGATTTCCAAGAGCAGTATTTATATCTGATTTTGGAATATGGTCTGGTAGTTCTGGGGATCTATTTGGATTACTTCTCAAAAAAAATGAAACCACATAGACACATAGAAGTCACATAGATTTTTCATTAAGCTTTTTTCTATGTTTTCTATGTGCCTATGTGGTTTAAAAAAAATCGTCCATTTCTATCCGGTAAAAAATCATGTCATCTAAGGCCATCTCTAAATGAATTTACAATTGAACAGAATCTCTAATTTCGCTTTATGAAACCACTTCTTCGACTTCTTATCCTACTCAGTTTTCTAACTCAGTTTGCCTGTACCAAAAGCCCTGAGCAGCAGGCCCAAGACTTGCTGGAGAAATCCATTGAAGCACATGGGGGGCAAGAAGCTTGGGAGAATCTCACCCAACTTAAATTCCGGAAATGGACTCGCCTTTTAGATGAAAACGGCAACGTGGAGTCCGAACTCGATCAATGGCATGAGTTTCGGTTTAAGCCCTTTTTCGAAGGAAAAATCTCGTGGGAAAAGGATAGTATTGAGCATGTCATCAGTTGGGACGGAGCTAAAATCCGCTACCAAATGGGTGGGAATGAGGTGCAGAATGAGGGCTTTTTAGCTTCCAAAAAGAAGGATTTTGATGCAGCTTTTTACACCGTCGCGCAACCTTGGAAATTGATGGACAAAGGTGGGAAGCTGATTTATGAAGGAAAAAAGACCTTAGAAAATGGTAATGAAGTCGAATCCATTCGGGTAGATTACGGACCCGATTCAGATACATGGTGGTACTTTTTTGATCCAATGTCTTTCTTGATGGTTGGAAATGAAGTTCAACTCAAAGATCATCGAAGTCTAGTCTATGACCTTTCGGAAGAAGATGTCAATGGACTCAAACTACACGGAACAAGAGAAAGCTGGAGAGTCAATGAAAAAGGCGAACGCTTATTTCTCAGGGCTGAGTATAGGTACTCGGAGTATCAGGTTGAAAAACAGTAAAAACAAGATTCAAATAATAGTAAGATACACTGGAGATATACCTCCCTTCGGTCGGTGAAATATGCTTCGCGAAATATTTCAAAGTATTTCAACCTTCAAAGGAGGTGTGATTTCGATTATATCTCTATGTGTTTCAACACTATTTCAATCGTATTTCCCCTTATCTTTAAGATTATGAAAACCAACCAATTCCTTTTCTTTTTTCTTTTGGTGCTGTCTGCCATTTCCTGCAAACAGCGAACTGAGGCTGAAAAAATCGTAGACGCTGCCATCGGGGCACATGGAGGGGATACCTACGAACAAGTCAAAATTGAATTTGATTTTCGGAATACCCATTACACCATTTTCAAGTCTCCGAATGCATACGAATACATTCGGGAATTCTCTGATTCAACAGGTTTGGTAAAAGATGTATTGAACAACTCAGGATTTGTCCGAACTGTAAATGGAGTCAAGATTGATACCTTGACCGAAGAGCGTGTCGGAGCTTTTTCCCGTTCAGTTAATTCAGTCGCCTATTTTGCCTTTTTACCCTATGGTCTCAATGATCCAGCTGCTGTAAAAACTCTGGTTGGACAAACCGAAATTAAAGGAGAAAAGTATGATTTGATCCGAGTGACTTTCCAAGCTGAAGGTGGAGGAGATCATTTTGAAGATCAATTCTTATACTGGTTTGGACAGGATGATCACTTGATGGATTATATGGCTTACCTCTATTACACCGATGGAGGGGGAGTAAGACTTCGTGAAGTCAGTGGTGTACAGGAAGTGGGCGGAATACGTTTTCAAAACTATATCAATTATAAACCTACCGATAAGGATACTCCACTCGACAATATGCAGGTACTTTTTGAATCTGGCCAATTGGAGAAGCTCTCCGAAATCAATCTCGAAAATATCCAAGTCGAAGCACTTCCAAAAAACTAAGCTATGACCAAGCCCACCCAAGCAACGTATCTTTTTAGCTCAGTGGGCTTTGTTTTTTTGTTGGCTCTGGCTTGGTGGATTCTCCCTGAAGGTGAGTTAATCAGGTCAGAAGAAAAATGGAAAGGAGTCTGCTGGGTTGGTAGCAGGCAGCCGCTCACAGGAGGGGAAGTGGATGCCCTTTTTTCCACAGGTGCCAACGCACTTTCTCAAACACCTTTTGGTTGGCAATCTGACAAGAATTCTCCCGAAATCCGTTGGGACATGAGCAACAATAGACGTTGGTGGGGCGAGACACCTTTGGGGATCAAAGTCACCTTAGATTCGACTTCCAAGTTTGGAATGATGAATATGCTCAAACCTCACCTTTGGGTTAGAGAAGCTTGGGTAGGGGAGATCGAAATGAAATCCGAGGAGGACTGGAAAAGCTGGTTTGCGAACTATCAAGCCTTTATTCTCGATTATGCCCGTTTGGCGGAAGAATTAAAAATGCCCATGCTATGCGTGGGAACAGAATTAGAAAAGACTTCAACTCGGGAGAAAGAATGGAGAGCCATCATAGCTGAAATCCGAAAAGTGTATTCCGGAAAATTGACCTATGCCGCCAATTTCACTGAATTTGAGCAAGTCAAATTTTGGGATGCGCTTGATTACATTGGTGTCCAAGCCTATTTCCCCTTGGCAAAAAACCACAATCCTACACTCCAAGAACTTATGCAATCTTGGAACTCCCATCTTCCTCAAATTGAAAAGGTGATTCGAAAATTTAAAAAGCCGGTACTTTTCACCGAAATCGGTTATTGCAATACAGTGGATGCGGCCATTCAACCTTGGGTTTGGCCCAATGAGCGTCGGGAAACTCAATTTTCAGAGGAGGTTCAGGCGCTTTGTTATGAGGCATTTTTTCAGACTGCCTGGAAAAAGGATTGGCTAGCTGGTGTATTTTTTTGGAAATGGTATCCAGAGCGTCATTCCCGTGAGCCTGATTTTACGCCTCAAGGGAAGGCGGCAGAGAAAGTTCTTGCTACTTATTTTTCAGCAGACTGAAAATCAATTGCCTGTGTGACTTTTGTCATGGTCTTGGGATAGATCGAGGATTACTTTAGTGTCGTAATCGTTGCCAAACAGTCCTAAATTAAAAGACCAAGATCATGAAAAAGAATATGGGAAGTCTCGATAAAGGAATTCGTTTAATTCTTGCCGTGGTCTTGGTTGTTTTTTACTTCACTGGAATAATTACGGGTACATGGGGAATTATAGCCTTGGCTGTAGCTGCTATTTTCGCTCTTACTTCCTTGGTTAGCTTTTGCCCACTTTATGTTTTGGTGGGAATCAATACCTGCAAAAAGAATTAGAAATGATTTGAGAATAGATAATTGATAGTGCTTTCAAATTGAGGGAAAGACCGGAGGTGAATACTTCCGGTTTTTTTTCTTTCTGATGGTTGGTTCAGACTTTTTTAAAATTTTTAGTAAATAGCTGAGGTAACATCCGAACCTTATTCCCAAGCTATGAATAAACGAAGAGAATTTCTGAAATCCACCGGATTGGCTGGATTGGGACTTTTTGGGGCAGGCAGTGCCCTCGCAAATGAATTTCAAACCTTGCCCTTAGAGGCGAACTATGGGGCTAGCCGAGTTCAAACCTTTAATATGAGTGGATTTGCAGCTCCTAAATTAGAAACAGTTCGTGTTGGAATTGTGGGATTGGGGATGAGAGGACCAGGAGCGGTAGATCGTCTGAGCAAAATTGAAGGAGTCGAAATCAAAGCGCTATGTGATTTGCTTCCTGAGCGCGCCGAAAAGGCAAAGAAATCGCTTGAAGGGACTCCTCATCGGCCTGAATTGTATTCGGGAAGTCCCTATGCTTGGAAAAAAATGTGTGAGCGACCTGACTTGGACCTGATCTATATAGCCACGCCATGGGAATGGCATACTCCAATGGCCGTTTATGCGATGGAATCGGGCAAACATGCCGCAGTGGAAGTCCCTGCAGCCAGGACACTTGACGAATGTTGGCAATTAGTGGAAACATCCGAACGAACTCAAAAGCATTGCATGCAATTGGAAAATTGCTGTTATGATTTTTTTGAATTGATGACTTTAAAAATGGCTCGTGAGGGTTTCTTTGGAGAAGTCTTACATGTGGAGGGGGCTTATATCCATGATTTGCTTTGGTTGAATTTTGACAAAGACAAAGGCTATCAAGGAATGTGGAGGCTGAAAGAAAATTTAAGAAACGGAAATTTATATCCTACCCATGGACTAGGCCCGATCTGCCAAATCCTGAATATCAATCGTGGAGATCAAATGGATTATTTGACTTCGGTTTCTTCGGCTGATTTTCAAATGAAGAAAAAGGCAGAAGAATTGGCCATGCAGGATTCATTTTGGAATGAATTTGCAGCCAAAAATTACCGTGGAAATATGAATACCACTGTGGTGAAAACCAAGCATGGAAAGACCATTATGATCCAGCATGATGTGACTTCACCTCGTCCGTATTCCCGATTGCATGTAGTTAGCGGAACCGAAGGGTATGCCCAAAAATATCCAGATCAGAAAGTTTCCAAAGGTCATAGCTGGATGAAGGAAGATGAAATGAAAGCCCTTCAAGAAAAATATACGCCTGAAATTGTCCAGAAAGTAGGAGAGCTAGCCAAGCAAATTGGCGGTCACGGAGGAATGGATTTTATGATGGATTGGAGATTAATTGACTGCCTAAGGAATGGTCTTCCTCTGGATCAGGATGTATATGATGCGGCGCTTTGGAGCTGTATTTCTCCACTTAGTGAATGGTCAGTAGCCAATCGATCTAACTCAATCGATGTTCCTGATTTTACTGGTGGCAGTTGGAAAACAAATACTCCAGTTCCGATTACGCTTGCAGGTGGAGGAACCACCAAAGTGAGGGTTTAGTTACTGATAACAAAAAAAGAGGCTTTCGGCCTCTTTTTTTTTGGTTAGTATAATCTTTATTTCAATAAGGTTTGAACTCTTTCTGCCAATTTTCTTGGATCGTCTTTGATAGAAGAGAGATCAACTAAGGCTACCCTTCGAAAATCAATCGGATGACTTTCGCTTTGCAGACTAATATATCCACTGTTTATTTTCTTCCCGTCAACTTTGATTGATGGGTCAAAAGGAGAGACATTTCCTCCTCCTATTTGAGGTTGGTAATAACTGATGACGGTGTCTTTACCCACCAAGTGATGCACTTCTGTGTCTCCCAATACGATAAAGTTTGCTTTCACCCATTGGTCGCCATGATAAGTTTCCGAAATAGAATTGATGCAATGGGGAGTGAACAAGGAGTCTCCCATGACCACATTTGTGCCAGGAGTGCAAAGGTTGCAAGTACTACGTTTGTCTTTTCCATTTCCTCCTAAAAATTGTGCTTCAATAGAAATGGGGAAATCCTGATCCTTGAGCATCGTTTTGGGATCTTGGCAATGCAACATAGCTCCGCTATTTCGAAGTGCCCAGCCTTCTCCACCAGGACATTGCTCACCGACAAATCTGTATTCGATACTCAGCAAATAGTAAGAATAGGGAGTTTTATAAAATAGGTGGCCGTATTGCTGGTCAAATTGTTCATATCCATCGTAACGGACTTTCAATAATCCATCTTCGACTCGAAAAGTATTTGCAAAATTCACACCTAGTTCATGGGTTCGGATTTTGGGTGTCCAGTCTTTCAAATCTTTGCCATTAAATAGGTCCGTCCAAGTTGGTTGCTCCTTTTTAAAGGTAAATTGAAAGAATAGGGCTATCCCTAGGATCGCGGGCAGAATTAACCACGTTTTTTTCATTGCTGGTCTTTTTTCATTCTTAGCACTGCCCATACTGGAAAGTGATCCGAAAATGGCACTTCGATAACTTTATATTCGACTAAGTCAAATTTTCTAGAGTCATACCAAATGAAGTCAATTCTGGCTCCATTTTCTGAATCGTATGTTTTTTGGGTATTTCCAGCCACAGCACCGGCTTCTTTCCAATGACTGGGGATTCGATTGTATTCGGGAGAATTAGGGCCAAAGTTGAAATCACCGGCTAAAATGACTGGCTTGCTTAGAGTTTCTGCATAAGCAAAGAGTGAATCCACTTGAGCGATCCGATTGTCGGTAAACTCATGACAAAGGTGAGTTCCACCAAAATAGAACTCTTCCAAGGATTTAAGTTCGGCCTTTACAAAAGCTGCAGCCCTTGGTTCTCCGCCGGCAGGGGTCGGCAAGGCGATGGTTCGGTATTGACTTCCTTTTTTTACCAGAAGACCTTCTCCGTATCCTCCTCCACCAAATTCCATTGCTTTTCCAAAATATCCCCTGTAGCCAGTTTCCCAGCTTAGCTTTTTGATGAGGTCAATAGGCTCGGAGTAAATCCTTGCAGATCGTTCGGTCATGCTATCTACCTCCTGAAGGGCAATGACCTCAGGTTGCAATTGGATAAAAAGATTAGCAATATCCGCCAAGTTGGGTTTGGAGGCTTGATCTGGATATTCGCCGTGGTAGATGTTATAACTGATAATTTTGATTTCTTGGGCAAAAGAAATCCTTGGGCCAGCCAGAAAAATCAAGGCGTAAAGGAAAAGTCGCTTCATATTCAAATGTATTAAAATTCATTCTTTTGTAAGTAGTTCATGGGATGGTTGGAGGAATTTTACGATGAAATGAAGCTGCCTAGTAATTGAGAAATTATCCTTCTCCATCTGCATTCAATATTTTTTCCATTTCCGAAGCAACTTGATGATCCATGGGCAATGGACTTTCCTGAAGTTTGAGAATGATGTTTTTGAAGTTTACTTGATCCCGATTTTGCGAGAGTTTAGCGCTCGCCTGAACTTCGCTCACTTTGATTTCGATTCCTACTAAGGCTTTTACCTGCCCTTGAACATAAGAATCGCTCATTTTTTCTACACTTACCCGGTTGGGTCGGCCATCTTCGTACTTGTCCACGATGGTTTTGAGGTGATGCATTAAGTGCTCTCCTTCAATAATTCGACACGTTCCGTAGACATGAATGGCTTGATAATTCCAAGTAGGGACGTTTTCATGGTTGTACCAAGAAGAAGAAATGTAAGCATGAGGCCCTTGAAAAATCGCCAATACTTCTTCATTTTCGATCTCCTTCCATTGAGCATTTGCTTTAGCTAGATGGCCTAAAAGGATTGGATGACCGTCTTGATCTTTCTCTAAGATCAAAGGCAAATGCGTAGCCCAAGGACGATTGGTCACCCTTGATACCAAGGTGGCAAAAGCATTTTGCTGAATGAATTTAATGAGATCGGCTTCTTTGGTCCAGATGTTTTTTGGATGAATGTACATAGGAATCAATTTCGGATGGAATTTGCTTTAATTCCTTCAATTCTTGATAAGAAAATCAGGGAAATCAAGGGCGCTATTTCAATTCTTTGGAATAAATAGTAGTTTAGTTTATGGAAAATTTTTCAACAGATCGACTCCGTCTCGCTGCCCAATTTGTCAATACCACCTCAGCCCCCATTTTTTTGACAGGAAAAGCCGGAACCGGCAAGACGACTTTTCTTCGAGAATTGGCATTAACAACCTATAAACGATTTGTGATTGTGGCTCCCACAGGGATTGCGGCGCTCAATGCCGGAGGGGTGACCATCCATTCTCAATTTCTCCTTCCATTTGGAAGTTTCTTGCCCGTGCGAGAGACGGAAGGAAATTATACTCAGCGTTTTGGCTTTGTCTCTCAATCTACCCTTGCACGAAAGCATCCTTTAAATAAATTCCGAAAAGACGTCCTCAAATCCATTGATCTTTTGGTAATCGACGAAGTAAGTATGCTGAGGGCGGATGTTTTGGATGCGATTGATTATCGACTTCGAAGTGTCAAAAGACGTTATAGTACACCCTTTGGAGGAATTCAGGTCCTTTTTATCGGGGATCTGTACCAACTTCCCCCGGTAGTTAAAGACGAGGAATGGGAGGTCATGAAGCAGTTTTACGCATCCATGCATTTCTTTGAAGCGAAAGCCTTGAAGGATTCCGGAATGATTTATTTGGAATTGGATAAAATTTTCCGACAGCAAGACGAGACTTTTATCCGCATCTTGAATAACCTCCGCGACAATAGACCTTCTCTGGAAGATATTCGGATTCTCAATTCTCACTATAAAACTCCTGAACAAATCCGAGATCTTAAGGACTGTATTACTCTGACTACGCATAACTACAAGGCCGATGAAATCAACCGTCGAGAATTGACCAATTTGCCAGGGGAATCATTCTTTTACCTCGCCGAAATTGAAAATGACTTTCCCGAAGCACTTTTCCCCTTACCCAAAGCACTAGAATTGAAAGTAGGTGCAAGGATCATGTTTATCAAAAATGATACTTCTGGGCTTGCCTCTTATTTCAATGGAAAATTAGCAACAGTGCTAGGATTGGAGGAGGATGAAATCCTCGTCGAAATGGATGGGGATAGGTCAGAGTATACGCTCAAAAAAGAGCTCTGGGAAAATAAAAAGTATCAAATTCATCCGGATACCAAGGAACTTGAAGAGGAGTTAATCGGGACTTTTTCACATTATCCCATCAAACTCGCCTGGGCTGTCACCGTCCATAAAAGTCAAGGATTGACGTTTGATCAAGCCATTATTGATGTGGGACAGGCCTTTGCACCGGGGCAAGTCTATGTTGCACTAAGTCGACTTCGAAGTATAGAAGGGCTGATTTTGGGGACTCGAATCCGCGAAGATGTGCTTTACACGGATCCCAAGGTGGTTTCTTTCGTTCAATCAGCGGATCAGTCCCAAAATCTTCAACATCTACTCATTCAGAGACAAGGAACTTATCTGCAGGAGCTCATTGATCAAACATTTGAAGTGGATTCGTTGATTTTTTCGCTCAGACAATTTGCCAAAGAGCACGATAGTTCGATGGCTTTCGAAGATCCTGAAATGGAAAAAGCGATTCCAGAGGTTTATGGGATTTTGGAGTCCGAATTGGAAAATACCCGAAAGTTTCGAAGCCAACTGTTTTCCCTTTTGCTCTCTGGTCAGCGGGAAAAGCTTCAAGTCCGATTGGAAAAGGGCATGGAATATTACCTCGCGCTCATTCGAAAACCCATCGAAATCATCCTTCTCCAAGAATTAAAAACCGAATCTCTATCACGAATCAAAAGCTACCAAAATGACTTGAGTGAGCTGGAATTGGAACTCCTGAAGAAGTTTATCCAAATCGCGAGAGTGGGCCAGTTGATTCATCGGATTCTGGAAGGAGAGATTCCGGGAAAAATCGGTGATTTTGACCAAGAGGCTGGGAAAATGCGATTGAAGATCATTCAAACTTTGCGGATCGCACATCCCGATCTCGGAACCCAAACATCCACCAAATCAGGAAGGAAAAAATCAAAAAGTCCTAAAACTTCCCTTTCTCAAGAGCCAAAAGAAAAGAAGGAAGATACGAAGGCTTGGAGTATTCGGCTTTTTCAGGAAGGTAAAACACCCGGAGAAATAGCCGCCGATCGAGGACTTGCCTTATCCACGATAATTGGACATCTGGCCCATGGGGTCAAACAAGGAAAAATCCACTTGCATGAACTTGTTGAGCCAGAAGTCGCTCAGGAAGTACTGCAAGTGGATCCGCCTTTAGAAGGATTGAAAGCTTATTTTGATCATTTCGAAGGTAAGATTGACTATGAAACTTTACGTGCCATCTTGGATTCTCGACCTGATCCAACCTAGGGTTTATTTTTTCGGAAGAGCCATTTTTTCCATAGGTTCAGAAAGTACGGACATGATCGTCAAGATTCCTTCCTTGTAATTTCCCAGTCGAAGATTTTCATTTGGGCTATGTTGATTGTTGTCTGCATTGACCGTTGGAATCGTTACCGCTGGTATTCCCAAGGCATCCACAAAGGGTGAAATCGGAATAGAACCTCCTGAAATTCGGATTTGAACGGGGGCTAGATCAAAGGCACGGGTCATGGCTTTTCGCAGCCAATCTCCAGCAGGAGAATTGAGAGGAGTACGAAACGCCTGATACGAAATTGAGGTATTGACTTTGACGATTTTTGGATAGTTCATCCGCTCCTCGTCAGTAGGGTCTTGCCGTACAATATGAAATCCTTGCTTGGTGATATGCTCCTCAATCAATTGAATCAGACGCTTAGGGTCCGACTCCGGAACAAGGCGCATATCCATTTCTGCCAAAGCAACATCCGGCACGATGGTTCTAGCCTCTGGACCAATCCAGGCAGATTTTAAGCCTCTGATGTTCAAGGATGGGTATTGAATGCTTTCTTGATAGGAAGCTCCCACTTGATCGGTTCTTCCTAAACCGAGCCGTTTTTTGATCGCTGGTTCATCATCAGGGACAGCATTTAATATTGCTCTTTCTTCTGCGCTGAGGTTGATTCCATCATAGAAACCTGGGATAACAACACGCCCTTCCTCATCTTTCATTGAAGCCAAAAGTTGACTCATCAGTAAAGCAGGATTAGGGGCATAATTTCCATAGTGCCCGCTATGCTGAGGTAGCTTAGGTCCATAAGTCGTTAAAAAGATTTCTGAAATTCCTCGAGCTCCATAGCTCAAAGTTGGAAGATTGGAGGTGTGTCGGGGACCATCCATAATCAACATAAGATCAGCCGCCAATTTTTCCTTGTATTGGTTTACTGCACCGGGAAGCTTGGGAGATCCTTGCTCTTCTTCAAAATCCAAAATGATTTTCACCGAATAATCCGGGGAAATTCCTGCTTTGTTGAGCGCATCCCAAGCGGTGATAAACATAGCCAAGGGGCCTTTGTCATCCGAGGAGGAGCGAGCATAGATTCGCCAGTCAGGGTTGTATTCTTGCTGAAGTTTTTCGATTGGAATAATTTCCCATTGACCGTTTGCCTGTTGCTCTTTGAGGACTGGAGTGTAAGGGTCAGGCTGCTGCCATCTGCTACGGTCTACCGCTTGGCCATCGACATGAAAGTAAAAGAGAGCGGTTTTTGCAGATTTTGGATTTTGCTTTCCCACGAGAAGTAAGGGGATTCCTCCCGTTTCCAGGCGCTCGGTCGTCCATCCTCTTTGTTGAAACTGACCTTCGCACCATTGGATGTTGACTTCGATTTGCTCTGGGAAAAATGCGTCATTGGGCATGGAAACAATTTCTTTCAGAAGCGAAATACCATCCTGCCAGGAGCTTTCAGTTAGTTTTTCAAGATTTGCTATTGTAAGGGTTTGGGACTGAGCTTGTAGGCTCAAAAGTGCCATCGCACCGATGAGGAGCTTTTTCATAAAGGGTGAATTTTTCAAAAAATAGGAAAAGATCGGATGGAAGAAAAACATTTTGGGCTGGGTGGAGAAAAAACAAAAACGCCGAACTCTTGTGTCGTCCGGCGTTTGGTTAAGCATGAATCCAGTAGAAAATGAAAATTCGCTTTTGATTTTTCTATTCCTATTCCTCTTCGACAAGCCTGTCCATGGTAGTTTCAGCCCAAGTTAAGATTTGTTGACGTTGATTTTCATCAAGTTTGGCCTCGGGATGAATCCAAGTGTAAATGGGCATGGGCATGTGCTCTTCAGAAACTTCCGAGGAGATATCATCTAAAATAGCCAACTGATCCAAAAGCTCGAGATCTTGCCAATTGGAAAAATTGACTTCTTCGCGACCTTCCCGGGTGTCTTTCGCAACTAACCAAGACACTGGGGCGACATGGGAATACCATGGGTAGTTGGTTTCGTTGCTGTGGCAGTCGTAACAGGCGGATTTTAGAATATTGGCCATGGGCTCTTCCACAATTCCCGAACCGATCAGGTCTCCTGGATTGGAAGTTTGTACAGGAGGAAGCTCATTGGGAACAAACTGGACCGCTATTCCGATCACTACTAATCCGCCCAAAAGGTATTGCCAAGTTTTCATGAATTGCTTATTTCTTCTTTCCAGTAGTCCATTGCATCAAAGTAGCTACCTCATCGGCAGTCAACTTTTTGTCTGGATTGGATTCTAAAAAACGTGCTGGAGGCATTGAGCCTTCATCCAACGTTTCCTTGATTTTACCCATTGTTGCGAGTGCTTTTGATTTTTTTGCGGCTTCTAAGGCATCCCAATCCAGTTTGGCTTTTCCTTTTTCGTTTTTAGATTTTGGATTGTGGCAGCCGTAGCATTTTTGCTGGACGATGGCCTTAACATCTGCGGGTAGAGCGGGCATTTCAGGATGAAGTGCTGCAAGGGTGTCCGCTTCTGGTTTTGGATTGGCTTGCAGAAATAGTAATCCTGCCAAGGCTGCAATAGGGAGAATAGCTAGTTTTTTCATAGGAGAAAATGGGTTAAAAAGAAATTTGGTGTAAGAAATTGAAAGTGCAATTTTATTGGGTAAAAACGTAGTGAAATATACTGATTCTAAGCTTTGAGGGTTCATTTCAGAATACAATTCTAGGAATTCAATAGACCAAAACCCTTAAACTCAGGGTTGAATTCCTAGATTTCATCGACAAAAAAATATTTAAAAAAGTGTCAGATCGGATTGGATTAAGGCCTCAAACTGAAATTTCATCCAAACACCTCAAAACACTGAGGAGTTATCTTAAAAATAGAATAGTTATGAAGCAGTGGATCCTTGTCATCAGTTGGATTTTATTCAATCTCTTTTCTACTCAAACTTTTTCTCAGGAAAATTCCCCGAGTCCTTATTCGTTTAAGACTCCTAGTTATGATGGAATAGGAAAGGTCTATATGGGACGTGAAATTTCCTTTGTCATGGGTTTTGAGGGCATGTCTTGGTTGGAAAGAAGATCTCGAGAACAAGAGGAAAGTGTTTCCATGGCCATTAAAAATCTTCCCGTTTCCGAATCTAGCGTGGTGGCTGATATTGGAGCGGGATCTGGATATTACACCTTTAAGATCGCTCCCAAAGTTCCTCAGGGGAAAATCTTTGCGGTAGAAATCCAGGATCAGGCGATTAATTATCTCAAGGCAAAATCCAAGGAACTCGGATTTTCCAATGTAATTCCCGTCATGGGTACAGAGAAAAGTCCAAACCTGCCTGTCGCCTCTGTGGATTTGGCGATCATGGTGGACGTCTATCACGAACTCGAGTTTCCAGTAGAAATGCTTGCCGCTATCAAAAAGTCACTTAAACCAGGAGGGAAGTTGCTCTTGATTGAATACCGAGGGGAAGATCCTGCCATTGCCATTAAGCCACTGCATAAGATGACTGTCAAACAGGCTGAAAAGGAGTTGGAAGCCAATGGATTTAAATTGGTAGAAAATGGAAAGTTTATGAAAATCCAGCACTTTTTGGTGTTTGAGAAAGTGGGGGATTAGCGCTAGTTTTTCTTTACAGATTGAATAGAGAATAAGAAAAAGGCCTGCAATTCAGATGGATTTGCAGGCCTTTGTTTTACTTTTTGGCTAAAAATTGATTTACATCCAGCCAGTGCATGAAGGCATCAAACCAGCGATTGCTGGTGCGATTGGGATTGCCGAGTCCAAATCCATGTCCACCATTTTGGTACAAGTGAAATTCGACTGGGCGACCTGCTTTATACCAAGATTCGATGATGCCGGATTGACCGTTATACAGGAAGTCATCTGAAGCGATCACGTTAAACATCGGCGGCGCATCGGCAGGTACTTCCACAGGGCCCATGCCACCATAGATGGGTCCGATGAAGGCCAATTTCATCGATTTGGAATTTAGTGTCGCATGCATCGTCAGTCCAGCGCCGGCTGAAAAGCCGATCATTCCGATTCGATTGATATCCACTCCCCATTCCTGAGCCCGATTGACAATCATGGCATATGCAGCTTCCGCATCCTCCAATTGATTGGAAAGGTCTCGCTGTGGAGGTCTTGGGGCGGGAGTTCCTGCTGTTGCTGCTGAAGAGGGTGCTGGTGCGGTGCGAGGACGGTTCATCCAAGCGGAGAAGTCTTCCAAAGATGGAGGAGTTGGATTGAGTCGGTATTTCAATACAAAGGCTGCAATTCCTTGCTTGGCAAGCGCCTCAGCTACTTCCCAGCCTTCATTTCCCATAGATAGCCAGCTAAATCCGCCTCCCGGTGCTACAATTACAGCAGTTCCATTTCCTTTTCCAGGTTCAGGAAGAAAGGGAGTCAAGGTAGCAGTGGAAATATTTCGAGCCATTGGATCTCCCCACTGCCGAAACCAGGTTTCAGGAGCGGGCTGATTGTCCACTCCTCCTGTTCCGAGAAGGATGGCATTAGGTTCTGCGGGATTTTCAAGAGGATAGATCGTCCCGTCTTGGGCAAATGCTGTTACAGAGGAGGCCAGCAAAAAGGCGAGTACGCCAGATTTGATAAGGTTGTTCATGAGCTTAGGTTTTTGGGTTTGAAAGTTAAAAAGCTATTGATTTTCTGATAAATACCCTCAGAAAATTATTTGAGTGGAAAGATGAGTTATGAATGGGTTATCTAAGAATTGATCTTATTCCTTTATTCATTCAACAGGTAACTTTTATTTTGGAAAAGCCAAAAAGCTAACCTGGAGCTCTCCTAGTTTTTGATACCCTAAGTAGTTCATGTGAATGGGGTCTCGGTAAAACTTACCTTGGTTGTAGGTGTTGAATCCTGCGACTTCAAATTGATCCAAAACCGGGATTCCATGAAGGGCGCAGATTTTTTTCTGCATGTCTACATACTGTACCATTCCATTTTCAACAAAAGGATCATAGGAAGCTCGATTGATAAAAGCCTTGCTGGAGGTAAAGAAATAGATGATGGCGTCTGGATTTTTCTCATAGATTTTTTTGATGCAATAATTGATCCCCCCAGCTTGTGTGGTCAACTTTTGCTCATTGAACCCATCGAATTCCGTATAATCGGTGTACTCGCCAATTTCCCGCTTGTTGGTGTAGTCATTGGTGGATGCCCAGAGAACGTAAATGTCAAAAACGCCCGCTTCATCCACCTGCTGCTGAAGGGACTTTCCCTGAAGAGAAGAAAACCCTGCTCCCGGGACTCCGAAATTGGTGATTTTGAGGTTAAGGTATTTTTCCCACATGACTTTGGCACTGTCACTCGGTGGAATTACGGATACCGAACCTCCAAATACCGCAACAGATTTTCCATAATTCGGGGAGCCTTTAAGCGCTTCCAAATGGGTTAAGTCCTGTGCTAACAGGGAAGTGGTGGAGATGAAAAAGAAGAAAAGTACAACAAGTAATTTGAGAGATATTTTCATGGGATATTTTTCTTATTTAGTAATTATAAGGACTTTGACAGCTATTTGCATCACTTACCCAGGCTCTGTTTATCCGCAACTTCTTTGAAGTTCAATTTGGAGCCTGTGAATTGTGTGCAACACTGCACTAATATTCCAATTATTTTTGAATTGGTTGATTTTTTTGATTTTGGACATTTTGAGCGAATTGCAAATTCGTATGAATAGTCGAGCGTAGTTGCAAACTACGCCTAGCTATGGCAGTAGATTTTTTCTTGGCTCATGTCATCAAGTGCTTCGATTTCAAAGTTTTGATCTGGTAATTTCAAAATTATACTTATGTTATTTCAAAATTTGGTTTGTGTTATTTCAAAATTGAAATTACATTTGAGGAAAAAATATGCTGATTTACAGACATATAGTGGCAGCAATTGAGGCAATGATCCCGAAGTATCCGATCATTGCTCTGACCGGACCAAGGCAGTCAGGAAAAACCACCTTGCTAAAGAGCCTCTTTAAGGGATACCGATACGTTAGTCTCGAAAATCCAGATTATAGAAACTTCGCCGAAACGGACCCCAATGGATTCCTAAGTGAATATGATCACCAGGTGATCTTTGACGAAGTGCAAAGAGTTCCCGCACTTTTTTCCTATCTACAAAGCAAGGTGGATGAGAAAAGTCCCGAAACTGGCATCTATGTACTTTCTGGTTCGCAAAATTTCCACCTTATGGAGCGCATCACCCAAAGTCTGGCTGGAAGGGTCGCTATCTTCAAACTTTTTCCTTTGGATAACCAAGAACTGCAACGGGCGGGACTATTGGCAGAAGACTACCTAAACCAAATGGTCAAAGGCTTTTATCCTGCCATCTACGATAAGGATATTCCCTCGAAGACCTTTTATAGCAACTATATCCAAACCTATATCAACAGAGATGTGAGCGAACTGATCGCTGTAAGGGATATGCGGCTTTTTCAAAACTTTCTGGCATTATGTGCCGGTAGGGCTGGACAACTGCTCAATCTTAATTCCCTTGCCAACGAAGCCGGAATTAGTCAGCCCACGGCAAAGGCATGGCTATCTGCCTTGGAACATAGCTACATCACTTTCCAGCTGTATCCCTATCATAAAAACTTCAACAAGAGAATCATCAAGACTCCAAAACTGTACTTCTACGATACGGGATTGTTGGCACATTTGCTGAAAATCCAACAAGCTGAACAGCTCACAGCCGATCCTTTGAAAGGGGCGATATTCGAAAACATGGTCATCGCTGACTATGTCAAGCAGATGCATCACCGAAGCGATCTATCGGATATCTGGTTTTGGAGAGACTCTTCAGGCAACGAAGTGGATTTGATTATTGATCAGGGTCTGGAAAAAACGATCGTGGAAATCAAAGCAACCCAAACAATTATGTCAAACCTGCTGGAGGGATTGGGGAAATATGAAGCGATTTCTGATGAAAAGATCACCCAAAAGATTCTGGTCTATGGAGGGGACCAAGTTCAATCGAGAACCATGGCGGATGTGGTTCCCTGGAGTAGGTTTAGAGTGGGCAATTAACCTTGAAGGGAACGCCTTGTTATGTCACACCAAACTCCATCCTCTCGGATAAGTTTGTTCTTTTTGCCTTTGAAGTTCCTTTTGGTGCTGGGGTGAATTCGACAACTGTACGGGATCGATAGGATAGAAAGGTGATGTGTGAACTTCTGAACCCGAATAGTTTCTAGGGAATTGCAAATTCCCTAAAATAGAAGAGGGGAGTTGCAAACTCCGCTCAGCGGAGAATAATAAGTAAGGAAGCCTTTAAGTCAAATTGATTATGTGTTACTGATTTATAATAAATTAATTATTAACACTACCAAGAATGTTATAAAACTCATCAGAATTAAATTCTGTTAATCCATCATACTGACTTATTTTCATTCCTTTAAGACCTAAATCATCCCATCTTTTCAATTTTAAACTATCCTTGAAATAGTTAAATGTCAACTTTTCCCTATTTTCAAAAGTTCCCAATTCATAAATTGAATATTCTATAGTCGTAAAAATTTCTATATCTTTAATAAAACTAATGGAGTCAATATTTAATAATTTTATGTGAAATCGATCATGATAATTACCTGTTAAATTAGAAATCCTTTTTTTGGAATAAATTGAATTTGAAATAAGGAAAGTGTTAAATTCAGAAGTATCAAAAACTACATTCCCTTCAAATGATTGTTTTTCATTTAATTCATCTGGTAATTCAAGCGATTTGTAAAATTTATTTATTTTTTCTCTTAGGGTGACTTCATGTTCCAAAGAATTTTGTTTAATTTGATTTTGAGGATGAATTTCTGAGATAGAATCTTTTTTTTCAAAATCATTTTTATCTTGAATATAACTATTTTCGTCTTGCGCTTGCTTAATATTAAATTCAGAATTATTTAATGCCTCACATTCACTTCTTACATTTCTTTCTGCGCTGTTTAAATCTTCTGGAAATAAATTAGCATTAGAATCTCTGAACTTCTCTGTACAATTATTAATCTTGTTTTCATCGAGTTTGAATAGTCCTCCGTCTTCATGCCAATAATTGTATTGTTCAACACATTCACATGCTGATGGTCCAGATTGACAGCTATTTAATAATGCTGCAAATAAAAGGAGTATTATATTTAATTCACTGTAATTATTTGGTTTCATCTTTTAGAATCATTATATATAACTGTTTGTGGAAAAAATCAATTTGTATTTTTAATCGAGTTTTTAATCTTTTTAAATATAACAATAATGATTAGTGATATAAAAGTGTTTGCAAAAAAGTATGATTGCCATTTAATACCCCTATATTCTTTCCAATCAGTTGGTAAGTCCCACCAGAATACAGTTTCAGAACAGCCGACTAAAGGGTATTCATAACAAGAGTAAGAATATGGGAAATAATTCCAAAGCCAAATTAGTATAATTCCCAGGATAAATTTTGAAACATTCTTCATTCTAATACGATTTTTTAATTAATGTTTATAAATTCATTTCAATATTTATCTTGTTAAATCATTAAAAGTTATTGTTATTCAGATAAATAGAAATTTATTTTTTATTGATTTTATTTTTAAAAATTTTATTTCTGAGGGGGATAATATTTTCTACCTCGATTATCTGAATGTTTGCCTTCATAAAAACCATTGTTACACATTTCGTAAGAAACTTGTTGAATGAAGTCTATACCAATTTTGTCAGCGGGCAAATTTAAGCCAATGTCTTCCTTAACCTTTTGGCCACAATCTTCCAATTCATCCAAATCAAAATTAGAAGGAAGTCCTACGCTACCTGATATTGCCTCTTTAGAAATTTCAACACATTCGCAATAACTTGGCTTTGCACAACCACTGATTATAAATGAAAAGGCAATGGGTACTATGAATTTTCGATGAACTTGAACTTTAAACATAGGTTAAATTTTGATAATTATTAAACTATTTTCGAAGTAACAAAAATCTTTTAACGCCTTTATTTTTGCTAATTTTTTTAGGTGAAATAGGTAAATCACCTGTTACCTAATTTTAAGACGTAATGGGCATTATGTCTAAAAACCTTAATTTAAAAGGTTTAAATGTCTTAAAATCTTTGAAATTTAAAAAATACAACTCCCCGCTTGGCGTAGTCAAATCACTGATTATAAACTGGGTGGAATTTGCAATTCCACCCTTATATATCTACCAATTTGTAATTCGTTATTCCTCTCATATCCTTACCAATTTTCAATTGGCTCTTTCTTAGGACTGGGTGTAGTTTGTAACTACACCCAAATATCTTTTCTATCAAGACAGTTCGGGAATTAATTAGCTGCTCCATCACTTCAACCCCTCCAAATAACTCACCAAATCCACCAATTCCTGTTCGCTTAGCGGGAAGGCTGGCATCAGGGATTCTGAGAGTTGGGTGATGGAGGTGATGTTTGCGAGCTTGTAGATAGTTTGGTCACTGCTACCGACGAGCTTCACGATCAGGTCGTTTTCGGTTTTGGAGTTGACGATGCATCGGATTTCCTTGCCGTCTTTAAATTTGACAAGTTGGGTTTCGTAACCGAATCCCATGCCTTCCGATGGATTGATGATCGCATTGATCAAGGCTTCTCGGCTTAGTTTTCCACCGATCTGGGTTAGGGCAGGACCGAAGTCCACGCCTTCATTTCCGATTTTATGGCAAGCCAGGCAGTAGGTGGAAGCAATGGATTTTCCTTTTTCCACTTCGCCTTTTGCAGACATCATTTTGATCAAATCATAGCCCTGAGCGATGCTATCGCCATATTTTTCTAAAGCAAGCACTCGGATGTTTCCATTCCAGCTGCTCATCAGGATTTTTTGTGCGATGGGTAATAGGTCGGAAGGAATTTGATCTGTTTTAGCCATTTCCCAGAGGAAAGGTTCAGACTGGTAGCCCTTGGCTTCTTCCATGGCGGCGGTACGGACAGCCGTGGAAGCTTGGTCGTTTTTCCAGAATTTGCTGAGCAGGGTTGCCATGTCAGGTGTGTCTACCGCGCCAAACTTGCGGATAGCGGCTATGGCCTTAACTTCATCTGAGTTTTTCATCGCTTGCTCAATTTCGCCCATACCATAAAGTGAAGCGAAAAGTCCGGCTGATTGATTGGCCAAGCCTCGGTTTTCCTCCTGATACACCAAGGCAAGCAATCGTTCCTTTTGGTCTTTGAGTTGGTATTTTCGGACGATCTCGAGGAAATCCCGATCGTCGGCAATTTCTCCCGCTTTGGCTTTGGATAAGTTGAGGAGTTGGACGTCTGGGTTTTTAGAGTCAAAAGCCGCTTGTCTCAGGATGATTACCTGATCTTCATTTTGGCCTTTGGCCAAGAGGTTTTTGAGGGTTTGGTTTTTCAAATCGGCAGTTTGGAAATCCAAAGCCCGGTAGTAGCGGTGATCTTCCGGACTGTTTTCCGCCAAGATCAGTTCTTCCAAAAGCGCTGGCGTACCCGCCGATCTTGATCTCCAAATCAGGTCTTTGGCCTCAGCAGAATTGCTCCAACCTTGACCAATTTTTGCCAGATAGGTAGGCAAATAGCTGTCCCAACGGAATTCCGCCGCGATGCCCAAGGCCTCCAAGTACCAGCGGTCACCGCTGCGATAGCCTTCGGCAAGTTTCAACCACACGTCGGAAGCATCCTCGTATCGGATGGCCACCGCTACTTCCCGACGCACCTGATCGGAAGGATCGGCTGCCATGCTTTGCAAGAATGAATGATCCTTCATTCCCTTGATTCGATAAGCTTTTACGGCTGCTACTCTGATATTTTCATCTGAATCTTTTGCGGCATTGCGAATGAATTCTTCTCCATTGGGCATGTGAATCAAGAGCCAAAAAGCACGTGCCTTCATTCTGGAGTTTTCCAGCCCATACATTTTTTCGAGGATCCCACGTGCTTCAGTTCCCTTCTTTTTGAGTGCCATAAAGGCATTAAAATGTACCGCTCGATTGGGGTTTTGCAGTAGCTCGACTAGCTCTTCATCCGTATTGTATTTTGGTTTTTCGATTTTGTATTGAGCTCTTTTGGGAGCAAGCCGATAAATCCTTCCTTTGTCCAAATCACCCACAGCATGGCCTCCCACTCCCGGATCATACCAGTCCGAAATAAAGAGAGATCCATCGGGCGCAACTGTTACATCGGATGGGCGAAACCAATTATCTCGTTTATTTCCATCCAAAATCTTAACCACTTCTCCGGTAAACCCTGCCCCTGAGGGCTGAACAGGATACATCCGGATTACATTCGGTCCAGCATCGGCATGAATGACTTGATTCTGATATTCTTCGGGAAGGAGTTTGCCTTCATAAACTAAAATTCCTGTGGGCGAACCCGCATAATTTTGAATCAAGTTGGGCACTACTCCGGGATCGTTGAGATGCCAGTGTTGACGCCACACAGAGTCCTCCATATTCACACGGCGGGTTCTCCAGTCGGCTTTGGTTATTTCGTCTTTGAATCCGTAGTTGCCGTAGTCCATCACGAAATTGATCCGCGTGGAGCGGTTGCCGTCGTCGTCATTGTCACTTTGCCACATGCGACCGTAGCTGTCCACAGCCACTTCGTAGTTATTTCGAAAGTTCCAAGCTAAGACCTCCGGATTGCTACCATCGGGATCGCAGCGAAAGACCATGCCTTCCTGGTAAGGAGCTGTTTCGGAAGAAACCGGTCTTCCCAACGGATCCAAAATAGGACTTCCGTCTGCATAGTGAAGACCTTTGCCTTCGTTTCCGTAATTGAAATAGAGTTTTCCGTCAGGTCCAAAAGTAAAGGCATGCATGCCGTGATCGTGTTGGACACCGCCTACTCCGGTGAAAAGGACCTCTTTTTTATCGGGCACATCATCTCCGTTTTCGTCGGTGAAGACAAAAACATTCGGGCTGACGGAGACGAAGACTTTATTGCCAAAGACTGCAATTCCCAAGGCCGCATTGATATCTGTACCTTGGTAGAAAACAGTAGATTTATCTGCTTGCCCATCCCCGTCGGTGTCTTCGAGGATTAGGATTCGATCCCCTTCAGCTTTGGTGGGATTCTTAGGATTAAGTTGGATACGGTAATTGTAGGCTTCGGTAATCCAGACCCGACCTCGGTCATCAATGTCCATGTTGGTCGGATTGGTGAGCATAGGTTCGGAAGCGAAAAGGGTCATTTGCAGCCGATCATCCAATACTTCAATTCCATCCAGCGCAAACTCTACCGAGCGTTTTTGCTCGTCAGTGAGGGCATCGTACTGTTCTTGGGTAAGTTGGGGCTTGGTGGTGTCGCAGGAAAAAGTCAACAGGCCAAGAGCGGCCAAGGCTAGAATAGGTTTTTTCATAGGTTTTTTGGGGTTATCAGCTTGATTTCTTTTGAAAATCAATTGCAATACAAAATAGATGGAATGCCCTTGAGATCAAAGGAGAAAGTTGAGGTGATTTCAAGATTGGATTTTACAATTGGGGAAAATTATGGAACACGGAGTCTCACTGAGGAATCACAGAGTACCATAGAGTTTTACTAAATCTGACAATTTATCTGAATCAATTTAAACTCAGAATACAGCATTGTATTCTGTCTCAAACCGGTGGAAAAATGCTACTGTCAGAAATGCCTTATAGCAGCTGGGATTTAGCTAGATATGGATTGAGTTTTTGCACTCCTTAATTCTCTCAATTTCTTACTATTTCAAAAAAATCACTAGCTCCTCCAAAGTGCTAAATCCCTGGTCTTTGTAGCGAATCAAAAAGGGTTCTGCTGATACCGAAACCGTCGAATCCAAGGTCTGAATCCCCGCTTTAATTAGCGCCTTTTCCACCCAAAAAGTCAACTCCTTCGGGCCTTCAATCGGTAGTTTCAAATCTTTTATTCCCATTTCCATTCTCCCACGGCTAAGGCTAAATCGATACTTATCGCTTGGAAGTAATTGATTGATCTGACTGGAGATAATTAAGTCTTCTGGCTTGCCGGAAATTAAAGGCGTGCCACAGTTGAGTAGCCAAAATCGATCAGCCGTCTCAATGGCTATGTCCAAATCATGGGTTACGACCAAAATCGCTTTTTGCTGGGAATGAGCGATATCCCTCAGCAATGTCATGATCTCAAAGCGATTGACCAGATCCAAATGGGCAGTTGGTTCGTCCAAAATCATCACTCGTCCATCTTGGGCCAAAGCCCGTGCAATCATTGCTTTTTGGCGTTGGCCGTCGCTGATTTCGCTGAGTCGTTCGTCTTGGAGGTAGGAGATTTTGGTGTCGGAAAGGGCTTTCTCGACGATTACTCGATCGGCGGTATTCAACTTTCCGGACCAACCTGTATGGGGCGTTCGGCCCAATGCTACCAATTGTCCCACAGTCATATTTCCTGGGAAAATCGGATCCGTCAATACTACAGCAATTCGTTTGGCGAGTTCTTCAACGGAAAAGTCTGTGATGGATTCCTGATCGAGTTGGATGCTTCCTTTCCAAGGATGGATTTGCCCCAAAATAGACTTGATGAGAGTGGATTTACCGACTCCATTGGGTCCGAGGAGGCAAGTGAGTTCACCAGAAAAAAGCTCAAAATGCAAGTCGGAAAGGATCTCCTTTTTTGCTTTTTGGTGGAAGTAGCCGAGGGAAAGACTTTTTCCAGAGAGGGCAATTGAGGTGGAGTGCTTCTTCATCGGATTAAAAGTCTTTGCTGAAGTTTTTTCTCAAAATCAGTGCAATCACGATCGGTGCTCCAACCAGAGAGGTGACTGCATTGATCGGGAGCGTGCTTGCCAAACCTGGCAATTGGCCCACCGCATCACAGAGCAATAGCAAAATCGCGCCGATCAAAGCCGAACCCGGGAACAAAATTCGATGATCCGAACTCTTCCAAACCATCCTCGCCAAATGGGGTACTGCAATTCCCAAAAAGGCAATCGGTCCACAAAAGGCGGTAATTCCACCTGCTAAAATTCCAGTACTCAAAATCATTACCCATCGCATTTGTCCGGTTCGGATACCCATGCTTCGGGCGTAGTTTTCTCCCAATAAAAGAGCATTGTAGGACTTGATGGAAAGAAAAACGGGCAGGCTTCCTAATCCGATCAGGACTCCCAATATCCAAACCTGGGACCAGCCCAATGCACCCAGACTCCCCATCGACCAGACGGTATAAAGCTTCAGTGCTTCTGCCCCTGAGAAAAAAGACAAGACCGAAACTACCGCTGAAACTGCGCTTCCAAACATCAACCCGACAATCAGCAAAGTCATGCTGTCCTTTACCCGCCAGGCCACCAAACTCACACCTGAAAGTACCAAACCCGCTCCCAAAATCCCGGCTGTGGCTATCGCCCAGGAACTAATTCCGCTCAGGACAAATCCCAATGCCGATCCAGCCAACATCAAAATAGCTACTCCCAATCCAGCCCCGGAACTGATCCCCAAAACAAAGGGTCCGGCAAGTGGATTTCTGAAAAAGGTCTGCATCTGTAATCCACTCAAGCTGAGTCCGATTCCGGCAAAAATGGCTACCAAAGCCTTGGGAAGACGGTAGTTGAGGATGATTTGCTCCCATGACGTTTTGGTCCAATCACCTGAAACCAATCCGCCTACAATTTCTCCGAAGGGAATCCACACCGAACCCATGCTCAGATTGAGCAGAAAGCTCAGTCCGAGGAGAAGGATGGTGATGGGAAACAGGTACGTTCGGAGAGTCATGGTAATTTCTGATAAAAATATAACTCATACTCGGGCAAAAGTTCCGGATGGAGGATTTTGATCAGGTCTTTGAGAATCAGATCGGGTCGCACATAGCCGAGTTCGAAGTATTCCAAGCCTCCTGTAGCTCCTTTTTTTGCAGTGTAGGTGTAGACCTGTCTTGTTTTCCAAGCTTGAAAATTTCGGTATCTGGGTTCATTGGTCCCCATGGTTTTGATATCCGGAAAGTCTGCCGAACCTATCCAAACCTCCGCTTCCGCCGCCCGATCGAGGACAAATTCATAGTTGAGTTGCAAGCTGCCAGAGCCCATTTGGTCAGAGAATACATAGTCTCCGCCCGCATTTTGAAGTATCTGAGCTCCCCAACTTTCGGAGCCCGGAGCGTACCAAACGTCCTGATACATGACCCCGCTAAGGACTTTCGGTCGATGGTAAGCAGGAATTTGATCGGCTAGCTTTTCAGCTTCCTGATAAGCGATTTTTATTTTCTCAAATTCAGCAACTGCCTCTTCATATTTCCCAAGTAAAATTCCCGTAAACTTGATCCATTCAGCTCTTCCTAATGGATTTTGCTCCACATATTCTCCATTGATCAGAGCTGGTATATTCGCTTGCGCAAAAAGATCTAAGTAGCGCAAATCTTCGCCTAATGTCGAAATCATAATCCAGTCCGGTTGCAGGTCGATGACCATCTCTGGGTTGGCTGATGGACCACTACCGAGGTCGGTGACTTTTCCCGCATCTATTCGGGCACGGGCAGCAACAGAGGAGATCAAATCGGTCTGTGGGAATCCAATCAATTTATTTGTTTCACCCATCATATCGAGGTGGGGAACCTGCGTGGTTGAGGTCAGAATTACCTTGGAAATCGGGAGCTGAACCACTGCATCAAAGCCTGTTTTTTCAACTTCGTTACCTTCGCCCAAAACCAAATACCGGTAGGTTTTTTCCGCACCAGTGTAGCCTTGGGTGACATGGATTTCCCAGAAGTTTTCCCCTCGAAACAGTTCAAACCCTTTGGCAAATTCCAATGGGACTAAGGTTTTTTCCAGAGCAGTTTCCGATTTCTTTCCGCAAGAAAAAATAAAAAACACCCATCCAAAAAAAAGGATATAAGGCGCTGGAAGAAAAGATGAAGTAAATTTTGAAAGGGGGCTTTTCATCTCCTGAAATGGGCGAAATTTTCCACCAAGGTAAACGCGATTTCTGCTGCTTTCCAAAATTTTTAACATTCTGAGGCTTTTCTGACGAATAAAAATCGCTTTACTTTGAAACGATTTTGGTTCCCAAACTAACTCTTGATTTTGGGTTGGAGCTTGGGATTAAAAGGGAATCCGGTGCGAAACCGGAGCTGTCCCCGCAACTGTAAGTCTGCCCCATCGCAACATGGGGAAGTACTTTTACACCACTAAGCCATTGAGCCGATCCTGATAGCTATCGGGACGACTTGAGAAGGCCGGTAAAAGTCAGACGAGCCAGGAGACCTGCCTAGATCAGCTGATTCTGTGCTTTCGGAGGAAAAGCGAAGAAGACTTGTCGATTTCTCATCCGACTTGGTCGGAGGTGAAACCATTCATTTCTTTCTTAATTTCTCTCAAGGCCGAATCGTTTGGACTAAACCTATTCGATCGGACATGCCCTTGGTGTTTTTGGTATTTTCCCTGTTTGGTTTTTCAACCTCACAGGATACGGTGGCCTTGGCTGAGGTGGCGGTATATGCGCCTGCCTTGGATCGTTTTGCTCAAGGGCAAAAGGTGATTTCCTTTGAGAAAAGGGACTTGGAGGCCTTTGCGGCTCGGTCCTTGGGCGATTTGCTTCAGGAAAAGTCGCCCGTTTTTGTTCGTCAATATGGGGCTGGGATGCTTGCTTCCCCATCTTTCCGTGGGACTTCGGCAGGTCACACGGCTGTTTTTTGGAATGGCCTGCCGATCAATAGCATCTCCCTTGGTCAAAGCGATTTAAGCATTTTGCCAATCCAGGCCATCGATCAGGCAGAAGTTCATTTTGGAAGTTCGGGAGCGCTTTTTGGCAATGAGGCCATCGGAGGAAGTGTACATTTAGGCACCAAGGCCCAATTTGGGCAGGGCTTCAAAGGGCGATTGAGTCAGACATTTGGAAGTTTTGGTTTAAAGAATTCTGCGATTTCTGCTGGGTTTTCTGGAAAAAGTTTTAGCTCCCAAACCAAGATTTACCGGCAGTTTGTGCAAAATGATTTCCCTTTTCGGGATCTTTCCAAGCCGGGAACTCCGGAAGTCAGAGCACAAAATGCCCAAACTAAGCAGACAGGATTTGTGCAAGATGCGGCTTGGAATCTTTTTGAGAAAAGTCAGCTGAAAGCTTCCCTTTGGTGGAATCGTGCTGATCGACAGATTCAGCCAGTGATGGGTTCGGCCACTCAGGACACCCAAGAAGATCAAAGTTGGCGAGCAGTTCTGGACTATTTCCGTTTTGGGGAAGGTTCGATTTGGAATGTCAAGGCCGGTTGGGTTTCCGATCAACTCATCTTCAATGCCAGCGAAAATCGCACTCGTCAATTTCTCTTGGCTACCGACTGGGATATCCAAAAAAATGAAAACTGGACGTTCAAAATCGGCACGCGAGGGACTTTTGCCAAAGGCGATCTGAGTACCTATTCTGCTTCGGACCAGCGACTTGAGTTGTATCAAAGTGCTAAATGGGATGCAAGTGATCGACTTTCAATTTCTGCAAATTTCCGTCAGTTGGCTTACCAGGATCAATTTGAACCCTTTCTTCCGGGATTGGGGATTGATTTTTTGATTTTGGAAGAAGGCAATCATCAACTTTTACTCAAAGCTTCCGCTGGAAAGGGATTCAAGGTGCCAACGCTGAATGACCGCTTTTGGAATCCAGGAGGAAATCCCGATTTGCTGCCTGAGAAAAGTGTGAATGGGGAAGTCGGTTTTCATTGGATCCAAACAGCAGCTTTTTCTTGGGAGCAAAGTTTGACTTATTATCGAATGCAGGTGGATAATTGGATCATTTGGCTGCCTCAGGGAAACATTTGGAGTCCACAGAATATCCGCGAGGTACAAAATCAGGGCTTGGAGTATCAAGGGAAATTAGCCTGGAAATCCGGTCAATGGAATTGGGAAGCCCGAGCAAGCTATACCTTTTTCCAAGCCTTAGATCTTACATCCGATGCTCAAAATCCACGGCAACTTCCCTACACGCCTGAGCATCAGGGCAACGGGAGCCTAGAGGCGGAGCGAAGCGGATTTTCCATCAATCTCTCCACTTTTTATGTCGGTCCTCGCTCCATCGGCACCGGTAATGTCCGAGTCTTGGATGGATATCAACTCTGGAATGCAGGTCTTTCATTTTCTCAACTCCGATGGAAAAAACTCCAGTTTCCGATCAGCTTTCAGGTACTCAACCTGCTGGATCGGGACTACCAAGTGCTTTATCTCCGGGCCATGCCCGGTCGATCTTTTCAAATCAATTTAACCCTTTTATTATGAAGTATTTGTTTAAAAACCAACTATGGGCTTTAGCCCTAATTACCCTGCTTTTTTCCTGTGAATCTGGAGGCGATGAACGACCTCTGGGGAAGTATGATACTGGAATTCTCCTGATGAATGAAGGAGCTTTTGGAGCCAATGACGGAGAAGTTTTTCATTTTGACCCGGCTTCCGGGACTTTGACCCAAAATATTTTTGAATTGGAAAATGGACGTCCATTTGCAGGATTGCTGGAAGATTTGGTTTTGGAAGAAGATCGGTTGTACTTAGTAGCCAATACAGGAAAAGTGGAGGTTGTTAATCCAGGTGACTTCAAATCTCGAGGCGCTGTAATTTCCGATTTGGATCAACCTAGATCCTTGGCTACGGCTCGTGGAAAGCTTTTTATTTCCGATTATGGACCTTATGATGCGAGCTATATGACTCCTGATTCTTATGTGGCAGTGGTTTCCGGTTTGGATGGAGGTCCGGTGAAAAAGAAAATCGAGGTTTCGAACAAGCCCGAGGATTTGTTTGCTTTTGGGAAATACGTGTTTGTAGCAAGTTCGGAGGAAAGCAAAATCGAAATAATCGATGCAGATACAGAAACGGTAACCAAAACGATTGAAGTGTTAGGAACTCCCGTTCAGTTTTTTGAGCAGCGCGGGGATTTGTGGGTATATTCTTATGATGCCGAAAATGTTTATTTCCAATCATTTCACCTCGATAATCTGACGAAAAAGAATTTTCTCCAGCTGGATATTGCAAATGCAACGAGTCGGATTGCTTTGGGAGAAGATGATCGGATTTATATTTTGACTAGTACGGGCTGGCCGGATTACAACGATGGAATCGCGGTGACTTCGATTTATGATACGACTTTGATTCCAAGCTGGAAAACAGGAACAGGGTTTTATGGAATCGGATATGATCAAGATCGGGAAGAAATCTACTTGGCCAATTCTAAAGGCTTCCAAGGCAATGGGGAAGTAACGGTGTATTCCAAAGATGGTTCCCTGGTTAAAACGATGGAAGTGGGACGAGGGCCATCAGGGATTCTGGTGAGGTAAAGAAGTTGGGAAGAATGGGAGGAAGGAAGCAGTCTCAGTGGCCAGTTTCGAAATAAAATTACCTCTTTAATAATTCTCTAATTTTTACTTTCATGATCTGTTGAAAAATTGAAGCCAGAAATCCTTCGCAATTATCCTCTTGGATTTTGATAAAGCAAAAGAGCTGCCTCGATCGAAGCAGCTCTTTTTTTTAATTCAATTTTTTGGACATGTTGTCCTCAAATTTTTCCAGAAGAGGAATGTAATCCTTTTGAATACGGTCTAAAAAATCATGTTGAGCATCCAATTCATAAACCGGATTATACTTGATTCGATCAATCACAATATCTAACCAAGCTTTCCCATCATCAATCAAATCTGCATGAAATGCTTCCGCAGTAAGATCGCGGCTTCCTGTAAAAGGACCTTTCCCCATCTTTTCAAAATACTTACCCATCAGCTTTAGCGCCAACTCATGGGTGATTTCAAAATTGATAATCAGCTCCCGATTGGATTCGTCTGAATTCAGTTTTTTAGCGCGCTGTGCATAGAGTTCCAATTCTTCTAATGCCTTGGAATACAGATCTAAACATTGTTCACAGGTTTGGGGCAGGGTTTTCATGGTTTATTCTTTGGTAGGAATATAGCCAAAATTGATGGGAAGAATCCTAGATTTTTCAATTATTACCTCACATTATAACTCTGCATAAATGGCTGTCCATTTGGAGCTACACCTTCCAATTTAAGTCTTCCGCTGAATTTTTCTAGGTATTCTCCAAGGGTTTTCGGGTCTTTGGCAGGCATCTCATTGACATGAGTTATAACGTATCCATCTCGGAATCCTAAATCTCGAAGGTAGCCTCGAGTCAGTGAACTGATTTTTACCCCATATGGGATTTTGAGTCGATCTTTTTCAATGGCATTGACGGCTTCTAATCGCGCTCCAATCAAGGCAGAGGAGTAATATTCGCGTTTGATAATTCCTGTGCCACCTTCTAGATTTTGTAGGGTGAGATTTACGGTTTTGCTTGCGCCATTTCTGGTGTACGAGACATTTATTTTGTCCCCAGGGTAATAATAGGAAAGTGCTTCCTCGAAGCTTCCTTTGCCAGTGATTTTCCAATCGCCGATTTGGGTAATGACGTCATTCTTTTGAAGTCCAGAGTTTTCGGCAGCACCACTTCTGAGAATGTGAGAAATAATAACTCCATCTAGATTTTTTAGCTCCATTTCTTCAGCTAGTTCAGGAGTTATTTCTACCACATCCATTCCCGGAATGGCCTTTTGTACCTCACCAAATTTGATCAAGTCGTTGGCTACTTTAATGGCTACATCTACCGGTACTGCAAATCCATATCCGGTGTATGAACCTGTTCGAGATAAAATGGCGGTGTTGATTCCCACCAATTCACCGTTAACATTGACAAGCGCCCCACCAGAGTTTCCTGGATTGATCGGTGCGTCGGTTTGAATAAAGCTTTCCAGAGGGAAATCCCCACCAAGGATATTGATTTGCCGCTCTTTGGCAGAAACGATTCCAGCCGTGACTGTGGAGGTCAGATTGAATGGATTTCCTACAGCGAGCACCCATTCTCCGATTTGGAGGGATCTGCTGGAGCCTCGTTTGATTTCTGGAAGGTTTTGGGCTTCAATTTTCAGGACCGCGATATCCGTGTTTTTATCTGTTCCGACCAGTTTGGCTTTGTAGGTACGTTTTTGGTGAACTACCTCGATGGTTTCCGCTCGATCAATTACATGGTTGTTGGTAATGATGTATCCGTCATTCGAGATGATTACACCCGAGCCAGTACTCACTTGCTGGGTGGGTCCTGTGCCAAAGAAGTAATCAAACATACTGTAGCGCCGATAGTCAGTTCCACTGAAGTTTTTGATGAATACGACCGATTCGGTACTGTTTTGAGAAGCTTCGATAAAAGAAAGTGGTGGATCAGTCCGAAGTCCAGAATTTGGTACCTTAGGCTGACTTGCCATTTGGGTAGGTACTTGTTCAAAACTATACTCGTCCTGAGAGGACCGTTTTTCAGGACTTTGAAACGACATCCAAAGAGCCGCCCCAAGTATCCCTGAGGCGAAAGGAATAGCAACTGATTTCAAAATGGTGTTCATGGTATTTATTTTACTGGTGAACTGAAAATTGGTTGGCTAAGGCCGAAAGGATTCACAAATTTTAAGGACTTACGGCCGACTTTGAAAATCAAAAATTGTCCCAAATGGTAAAATGTGACGGAGTGTACAAGGAAAACTCAGTCCAATTGGTAATTTTGTCAGCATCAGACGCAACCTTCCGTTGATCGGAAGGTTTTTGTTTGGTACTAAAATCCTTTTTAATGTCAGAACCCAAACGTATTGCAATTCTAGGAAGTACCGGAAGTATTGGTACACAGACGCTAGATGTTATCCGGCAGCATCCTGAGGATTTTCAGGTAGAAGTATTGACGGCCCAAAATAACTGCGATTTACTGATTGCCCAGGCTTTGGAGTTTCAGCCCAATGCAGTCGTCATCGGTAATGAGAGCAATTATCAAAAGGTTAAAGAAGCCTTACTTCCGCATGACATCAAGGTTTTTGCCGGACAAAAAGCAATTGCTCAAGTAGTGGAGATGGATACCATAGATGTGGTTTTGACCGCCTTAGTGGGTTATTCCGGTTTGATTCCTACGGTGCATGCGATCAAGGCAGGAAAACAAATTGCGCTAGCAAATAAAGAGACGTTGGTTGTGGCAGGAGAAATCATCACCGCTTTGGCAAAAGAAAACGGGGTTAATATTTATCCCGTGGACTCGGAGCATTCGGCGATTTTTCAGTGTTTGGTCGGAGAGTTTCACAATCCGATTGAAAAAATCATCCTTACCGCCTCTGGAGGACCATTTCGAGGTAAGGACCGGGAATTTCTCCAAACAGTAACCCGTGAGCAAGCTTTAAAGCATCCCAATTGGGATATGGGCGCAAAGATCACGATCGACTCAGCGTCTTTGATGAATAAGGGCTTGGAGGTGATCGAGGCTAAATGGTTGTTTGGGTTAAAGACGGAGCAAATTGAAGTGGTGGTACATCCGCAGAGTATTATTCATTCCTTGGTGCAGTTTGAAGATGGATCCATCAAAGCACAACTTGGGCTGCCTGATATGCGTATTCCCATCCAATTTGCCTTGAGTTATCCTCATCGGTTGAAAAGCGATTTTGAACGATTCAACTTTGCCAAATATCCAAATTTGACCTTCGAACAGCCGGATATGAAAACGTTCCGGAACCTTCAACTGGCATTTGACGCTTTAGCAAAAGGAGGCAACTCCCCTTGTGTGCTAAATGCGGCAAACGAAGTAGCTGTGGCGGCGTTCTTGAATCGGGAAGTAGGATTCTTGGAAATGTCGGATTTGATCGAGGAGACGATGACTCAAACCGAATTTATTTCCCATCCGACCTTGCAGGATTACATCGATACTGATCAGCGAGCAAGAGAACTAATTGAAAATTTAATTAAGTCAAGAGTATAAATGGAAACATTAATTATGGTGGGCCAGCTACTCCTAGGATTGTCAATCCTAGTGGGTCTTCACGAGCTGGGTCACTTGCTTACCGCCAAGCTATTTGGCATGAGAGTGGAAAAATTCTCCATCGGATTTCCTCCGAAAATTGCAGGATTCCAATGGGGTGAAACGGAGTATTCAATAGGAGCGATTCCTTTGGGAGGATTTGTAAAAATCTCCGGAATGGTCGATGAATCCATGGATACTGCCCAGCTAGCATCAGAGCCCCAGCCTTGGGAGTTTCGGGCAAAACCAGCTTGGCAACGTCTGATCGTGATGCTCGGAGGGATTATTGTCAATGTGATTACCGGGATTGTGATTTTCGTAGTTCTGGTTTGGAACAACGGAGAGACCTATTTTTCTAGAGATCAAATCATCGAAAATGGAATAGTCGCCAATGAATATGCAGAGGCGATAGGACTTCAGACTGGTGATAAAATTTTAGATATCAATGGGGATCCTTACAATAGCATTTCAGATCTAACTAGCGGCTCTGCACTTCTGAGTGAAAACGGGTATTACACCGTAGATCGAAATGGGGAAATTATCCAAGTTGAGATCCCACGAGGATTTATCAATACGTTCAATTCAGAAGACGCTTTTAGCAAATTTGTGACGATCCGTGTTCCTTTTGAAGTCGGGATTGTTGATGAAGGAAGTGGCGCTGAAGCTGCTGGAATCGCAGTTGGAGATGAAATTATCGCCGTCAACAATCAAGCAATTCAGTATTTCGATCAGATGCAAGCTGCACTTCAACCTCTCAAAGGTCAGACGGCACAAGTGGTGAGAAGACAAAATTCGAAAGTGGATACCTTAGCTATCCCAGTAACCGAAGAAGCTCGAATTGGGATTGCTATCAAACCTTTGATCGAGCCAGTTAGAAGAGAATATGGTTTTGGAGAGGCGTTGTCAAAAGGGACTTCAAGAGCATTTGGTGTGGTCATCGTAAACGCCAAAGCATTGGGTAAAATGTTTACTGGAGAAGTATCTGCAAAGAATGTGAGTGGCCCAATTGGAATGGCAAAAATTTACGGGGCTTCTTGGGATTGGATTAAGTTTTGGAGTATCACAGGATTGATTTCAATGATTTTAGCCTTTATGAATTTGCTGCCGATACCAGCATTGGATGGAGGTCATGTGATGTTCTTACTTTATGAAATGGTTTCAGGTCGAGCACCTTCAGATAAGTTTTTGGAAAATGCACAAAAAGTTGGAATGGTCATATTGTTAGCACTGATGGTGTTCGCAATTGGCAATGATATTTTGAAGCTTTTCAGCTAATCCATAAAAAATCAGTAGTAAGGCCCGAAGTAATTCGGGCTTTTTTATTTGCTGATTTTCAGAGGAGTATTAAATTTTTAAAACTGCCGAGATAGAATTTTTTTCAGATTGAGAATCTTGAGCTACATTGAAACTAGTTTTTTCACGCAATCAGGAACACTAAACTAACTTTATCACAGTATGGGCTTTAAATCAATGCAAAATGCAGCTCTGCTCTTTGCTATTTTGATTTCTTTCCTTACCCCCTTGGCCTCATTTTCCCAATCTGAAATACCGGATGTGGACTTTGTGCTGATGAAGAATGGGAGGAGATTTGACGGATCAGTAATTCGGAAATTAGGTCAATTGGATTTCGATCGAATTGAGTTTTTGAGAAGAGGGGAGACCACTTCCTATGGTCCAGAGGATATTTCTGGATTTGGATTGGGTTCGGGTGAATACTTTGAAACCATGAAATTGCCGGATGGAGAGCAGGAGGTTTTTGCTCAGATTTTAATTGGGGGGTCAATCCGATTGGTTCGAAAGAATGGAATTTACTATGCGGGTGGTGCAGACCGACTCGAAAAATTAGAGGATCAAATCAGCCTACCCAAAAGCGAAGGAGTAAAAGTTTCTTCCAGACACCTGCCATATGTGACTACTTTGAATACCTTGATGGCCGGAGATTGTCAGGGGAAAATTTATCCATTAATTCAGCGAACAAAGCTTCGGGAAGATGATTTGGTGTGGTTGTTTACGAAGTATTACGATTGTGAAAAGTCAGAATACACGTATTATGGACAGCTCCGTCCGGATTATTTGATTTCCCCAGTAATCAGAGCTACTGTTTTTCAATCGGGAATCAAGACTGCCCAGCTTACAGGTGATCGAATCGACAATTTTCAAACCTCCATGGCCTTTCAAGGCTATGCGGGATTTCGCTTGCATAGTTTTAGGAATTCTCCGAGGATGGGAATTGAGGCTGGCATTGGCTATGACCTTGTTCCTCTTTCGATCGAATCAGAGTTAAAGGCGAATTTGGGGAGATTTACCGGAACCCAAGAAATGTCTGTTTCCCTGATTAGTATTCCAATTACCTATCAATACATTCTTTCCAAAGTAAAGAACAGGGAGATTTATCTTCATGTGGGAAGCGGATATGCATTTTCCAAAACTTCGGTTAGTTACGCCATTCAGGACATTGCTTATACCAATTTTCCTTACACCATACTGGAAGAAGGTGAATTTGGTCGAGTGAAGCGTGGTATTACGTTTTTTCATGGCGCAATTGGGCTACAAAAATCCTTCAAAGAAAAAGGGATTTTTGGCGTAAGTATTCAGGGTAGATATCTGCCCAAATTTTACAGTATTGAAATCAATAACAACAATTCAGTTTATCATCGTATCGATGCTGGATTGGGAATCACGTATGTTTTTTAAATCCATGAAGACACTTCGTTATCTCTTTGCCATAGCTTGGGCTATTAGTTTGTTTTCTTGTGAGGGTCAGGAGGAGATTGGTCCAAGAACCAACCCTAGATTCAGTGTCGCTTCCATTCAGGAAATTTCCGAAAATGGGGTTCAATTTGGAGCCAATATCTATGAGTTTGGTTCTGATCAGGTACTGGAATATGGCTTTGTTTATTCCAGAAATTCCGTAACACCCACTCTCGAATCGGATGATTACGTCAGTGCCGCCGGAAAACCAGACAAGACATTTTCATTGACTGCCAAGCATTCTTTGGCATTAGGCGCCACTTACTATGCTGCAGCATTTTTGAAAACTGATCAAGGCGTGGTGTATTCCAAGTCAGAAAAATTTGTAAGTCAGGGTTCTCAAGGGTTTTTGATCACAGCGGTTGAGTGGCCGGAAAAAATCTATAAAGACCAACGATTGATTATTCGTGGACAGCGGCTAAGTAAAGTTCCAAGCAACTATACGCTAAGTGTGGATATTTACTCCTTATCCTTTACACTATTGGACTCCAATACCATTTCTGCTGAATTGCCGTCTTTATTGCTGACGTCTACTACAGGGAGAGAAAAAGAGGTAGAACTGAAACTTTCAATAGCGGGACGAGAATATCGTGAACGCAAAGTGCTCCAATTCGAAGATGCGCAATTTACTTCTCAACCGACCCAAAAGATTGATTTTGATGAGGAGGTAATCATCCGTGGGGATTATTTGGATCAAGGAGCTATAAACCTCCAATACAACTCAGTGGGGATATCCAATATCACCGCTAGAAATAAGCAAGAGCTCCGATTTTCCCCCTACTTAGACAAGACCTTCTTTGAAGGCGATGTTGCCAGTCCAGATTTGAAACTAACCATGCGAGGTGTGGAGTATAATTTGGGAAAAGTATTTGATCTCAATCCGAGCAGAGTTACAGATTCTGAACTTATTCTGGATGGCTTTAAAGAAGTAATCCGAGGAGGAAATTTCTCCAATAAAGAATCAGGTGAGCGTAATCAGTTTATCGATGAGTCGGGAAAGGAAGTCTTTTTGGGACAGGGGGGATTTTATAAGGATAGTTTGGTTCTATATCCTTCCGATATCACATTTCCTGCGAGAGAAATGAAGGTTAGGGTCAAGAATTTTGGGAAGTTTTCAAATCCAATTACTGTAAAAGTGAACTATCCCTCCATTCGCGTTCCCGTGAATTGGGAGGATGAGGGGACTTTTAATGCAGTTCAAAAAGGAGTCATTCAACGCGGAGACTTTGGCTTTACCCTTACTATGGATGGGATCTTAAGGCATTCCCTGAAAGAGACCTATCGTACTGCGCTTTATGATCGCTTGCCGACTGATTTTCGGATTCGAAACTATTCTATTTTTCAAGCGACTGAGAACTTTTTCATTATCGGTGGTGGAAAAGATTATGGTCAGGCTAAAGGTCCCGTATTCGTTTATTCTGTCAATGATAGATCTTGGGTTAATTTAGGGCAATTTCCTGAGGGGATAGATTCCTTCCAAGCTAGTTACGAGGTGCCTGATGGGTTGATTTTTGAGCAAGGATTATTTATTGATTACGAAGGCGTAGGAAATGTATTTAATTCTCAAGCCTGGCTTTATTCATTTAAGACTAAATCCTGGACCCGATTGACGGATTCCGCATTGACTAGATCCAATTTAACCTTTGCTTGGAATACTCAATTATTTTCCATCTCCTATATGGAGGATACTGGCCAGTATGGGTTATACAGAAAAGTATCTCCAAATTCCCCTTGGGTACTGGTCAAACTGGTGGATCAGCAGTTAGGATATTTTATGCAAGGAAATCCGCCGATTATCAATGGGAAGGCCTATTTGTTTTCTATCTATACCTCGATCAAGGAATTGGATCTGACCACTTTTGAGATGAGGGATCTGAGAGTTGGAGATTTTGGGTATGATAGATCAATGGCATTTACCCAAGGAAAATCCGTCGTATTGATAAGTCCCTATAATGGATTTGATATTCGGCCAGATCTGATTAAAGAGTAACAAAAAAGGGAAACCAGAAGTGGTTTCCCTTTTTTGTTAAACCTTTTTGAAGTGAAACTTATTCAAAAATACGTTAAAGCAAAATTTTTAAACGAATTGGATCAATTATTTTAAAATAATCAATTAATTAATTGTGTTTTTTTGATAATTTATAATTTATTATTTAACTATTCATATTTTATAAATGTTTGTAAAAATGAATATTTAGTCATAATTGCATTATGGATTAATTTTATATATTTATAAATATTATTTTTCTTTTGAGTATTTAATTTTGAAGATAATGTCTTGAAAAAGTGATTTAGCTCAGTATTTTTGATCATTCTTTAAAGAAAATACATAAATGAAGTCAATTGATTTTCAAAAAATCAAATCCCAATTTTTGACCCAGTTGGATTTTAATTCCACTCGAGGAAGACTTCTATTTTTAGGATTTTCTTTAATCGTATTCTGTGTGACTTTTTTGGTGATTTATCGATTTATGGCTGTGCATCCTCAAGAGCCATCGGAAGAAGAAATAATTGAACTTGACTCGATTGCTGCAAAAGCCAGAGATTTGACCAGAGTAAATCCTCGAGAGTCCTTGACCTTGACCTTGGAATTATTGTCAAAATCTCAAAAGTCTAATTATCAAAGAGGATTAGGAAATAGCTATCGATTACTAGCACTTGCCTCTGTTCAGGCTCGGAATTTTGTGCTGACTCAAGAGTATATTCAAAAAGCCAAGGAAATATTTATCGAGCTTAATGATTACTCTGGACTAGGAGATTTGGAAAATACATACGGGAGTCTCTTCATTTATATGGGAGATACGGTCGATGCGATCGGACCGTTCAGAAGAGCTTATGAGATTTATTCTCAATTAGACAGGAAAGACCGAATGAGAGTTGCTGCTTTCAACTTAGCATTTTCGTATTCAGCCATTCCCAATCTAGATTCTTCAAGGTACTTTTTGGAAATTTCAGAAAAGCTCAAGACCAGAAAAGAGGAAGTGCCAGGATTCGGAATTACTCAAGGGCTAAGAGGGAAAATTGCCTATTTGGAAGGTGATTTTCCGAAAGCAAAACAGAGTTTTCAGGATGCCTTAGCCTATTACTATGACAATAAAGAACAAGAGAGCTTTGTAGCCTTTTTTGAATCCATTTTGTTTTTGGCAAGGATGTATGAAGCAGAAGGTGACTTGGATGCCGCACAAGAAATCTTAATTAAGGGTACTACCTCTGAATCCATTTATTTATCCGAATCTTTATCTCGCCAGATTTATATTCACTTGATTAAGATTTATGAAAGTAAAGGAGACTATTTAAGTGCTTATGAGGTTTTTTGGGAGAAAGAGCGGTTTGAGGCTGAATTGGAGCGAAGAAAAGTCGAATTGTCTAAAAATTTCTCTGCCGAGCTAACCTTATTCCAGGCCTTTCAAATTGAAAATGATCAATTGTCTGGTCGCTTAACGCTAATCAATAGGTTTATCCTTCTGGGGGGCTTATTTACCTTTTTCTTGATATTGTTATTTGTCCGCTTACTCTTCCTAAATGCTAAGAATAAGGAGTTGAAGCTTTTGGTGGAGAAGTCGCATGAATTGGCAGATATTTCTACGTTTCATATCAAAATCGATACAAATTTAGATCTTGATATTTTTAGCACGACTCCTACCGCATTAAATGTTTTGAAGCTAAGCGCAGTCTCGAAGGATATTACAAAAATACCTCTCACGAGGCTATTAGATGAATCTGAGATTGAACGAGTCAGACAGGTTGGTTTGGAATATGGGGATACCAATCGTTTTTTTAACGAGGAATTTAGAATCACAAACCTGGCGAATGAAGTAAAAATTCTTCGATTGATTGGAAAAGTGTATGGGGAAGTTGACGGTTACGTGATTCGAGGGATTCTATTAGATAAAACTTTGGAGACTCAGGCGCTGGAAACAATTCAGCTTAACCTCGAAAAGGAAAAGGCACTGAAGGAGTTGAGAGGCCAAATGATGCACATGACTTCCCATGAGTTTAGGACTCCACTTTCCATTGTTTCCAATGCAGTCGAGTTGGTGGGCTTACAAATCCCAAAAGTTCCTAACCTTGAGCTTCAAGAAAAACTCGAGCGTACCATTTCTTCTGCAAGATCCAATATCTCAAAGTTGGTTAGTATGCTAGACGAATTGCTCCTATATGAGCGTCTTCAAAGCGACGAATTTGAATTGAACTTTGAATCTGTAGAACTTACTTCTTTCTTGAGTGTCCTAGTGGATGAAGTGATTGAGGGTAAAAATCCTCAGCCTAAAGTAGAATTCCATTTTCCAAAAATGGGATTGAATCTTACTTCCGATCGGAAGCTGTTGTATCATATCACATCCAATCTCTTATCCAATTCAATCAAGTATTTGGACAAAGATCTGCCGATTGAAATTTATTTGGAGAAAGATAGCACCCATATTCATTTACGAATCAAGGATCAAGGTATTGGTATCCCTGAATCGGATATTGAGCGATTATTTACTCCTTTCAAAAGAGCTTCGAACGTTGGAGACAGGCAGGGAACAGGTTTAGGATTATCCATTGTGAAGCGAATGGTAGACCGTTTGGGAGGTACGCTTCTAGTGGAGTCCAAAGTGGGTGAATACACTCAGTTTACAGTCTCCTTTCCTAACGCTTGATTTTAGTTAGGATTGAATCCTTTAAATCTTTCTTTTTATTCGAAGTAAAGTCCCTGATTCCGGCCTTTATTTTTTGAGCTTGGGTATTCCAATGCAAGCCAAATTGCGTTAAGTTTGAATTATTCCGATTTTCTGAAAGCTGAATCTTGATAGAAGGTATTTGCTGTCAATTTGGCTAATTTTCCATTTGGCATCGGGATTGAAACTTTATTCTGCCAATCAAATCAATTAGGTTTAGTTTTGTTAAACGGCCATTTCTTGACAGCAAGTCTGTCAATCTGTCTATATGAGTCAATCTGAAAAAACACTATTTCAAAATCTTTTCAATGGAGATTACGCCGGAGAAGGAGATCTAATTCAACTGATCACGGATGAAGACGAGGATCAATTGGGAAAAGAAGAGTTTGCTGAAGAAATCCCAATTCTTTCCGTGCGAAATACCGTTTTGTTTCCTGGGGTAGTTATTCCAATAACGGTTGGTCGGCAGCGATCCATCCGTTTGGTGAAGAAGGCCTACAAGGGTAATAAATTGATCGGCGTGTGCGCGCAAATCAATCCCAATAATGATGATCCTTCTTGGGAGGATATTTACCATACCGGCACTTTGGCCAAAATCATCAAGATGATTGTTCTCCCTGATGGAAATACAACCATTATTATTCAGGGAAAAAAGCGTTTTGCAATCCGTGAAACGGTAACCGATGATCCATATTTTATTGCCAAGGTGGATTATTTGGAAGAGAATTTCCCGAAGAATTCCAAGAAGATCAAGGCCCTAGAGGAGTCTCTCAAAGATGCCGCAACCAAGATTCTTCACCTGAATCCGGAGATTCCAAGGGAGGCTCAGGTGGCATTGGATAATATTGACAACACTCCTTTCCTGACTCATTTTCTTTCTTCGAATATCAATGCTCCAGTTGAGTCAAAACAACGCTTGTTGGAAATCAATGATGGGGTGGAGAGGGCTACACTGCTTCTGGAATTTATGATGAAGGATATCCAAATGCTGGAGCTCAAATCAGAAATTCAAAAGAAAGTTCATACGGATATCGATCAGCAACAGCGAGATTATTTCCTTCGTCAGCAAATGAAAGTGCTCCAAACAGAACTTGGTGAAGAAGGTCCTGAGAAGGAAGTCGAAGATCTAAGAGCGAGAGGAGAGAAGAAAAATTGGCCACCGGAAGTCAAAAAGCACTTTGAAAAAGAGCTGGATAAGATACTTAGAATCAATCCAGCTGCAGCAGAATATCCCATCGCACTCAACTATGCGGAAACGATGGTGGATTTGCCTTGGAATGAGTTTACCCAAGACAATTTTGACTTAAGACATGCCCGTGAGATTTTGGATGCTGACCATTTCGGCTTAGAAAAAGTAAAAGATCGAATCATCGAATATTTGGCTGTACTCAAACTTAAAAATGATCTCAAAGGACCTATTCTGTGTTTGTATGGCCCTCCTGGAGTTGGTAAAACTTCCCTTGGAAAATCAATCGCAGCAGCCTTGGGTCGGAAGTACATCCGTATGTCCTTGGGGGGGCTTCATGATGAAGCAGAAATCCGAGGGCACCGAAAAACCTATGTGGGTGCCATGCCTGGTAAGGTGATTCAAAACATGAAAAAGGTGAAAATCTCAAATCCGGTTTTTGTACTGGATGAGATAGATAAGCTTTCCTCTGACTTTAGAGGAGATCCTTCTTCCGCTTTTTTGGAAGTACTTGATCCTGAGCAAAACAGCACCTTCATGGATAACTACCTGGAGGTGGAATATGATTTGAGCAAGGTATTATTCATTGCCACGGCAAATTCATTGGATACAATTCAGCCGGCATTAAGAGATCGGATGGAGATCATCGAGGTCACTGGATATACGCAGGAAGAAAAGTTAGAGATAGCTAAACGGCACCTAGTTCCCAAACAACGAAAGGAGCATGGGCTCAAATCGAAAGATGTGACTTTTGAAAAAGCAGCTTTGGTAAAGATTATTGAGGATTATACCCGAGAATCTGGAGTCAGAAGCTTGGAGCGTGCAATTGGGAAGGTCATTCGAAATATCGCCAAATCTATTGCGATGGAGGAGGAATATAACTCCAAGGTGACTTCTGAGGCCGTTAGAAAGATTTTAGGAGCTGAAATTTTTGATAAAGAAATTTATCAGGACAATAGCACCGCCGGAGTGGTAACAGGCCTAGCTTGGACGTCAGTGGGAGGTGAAATTCTATTTATTGAATCTAGTCTGAGTAGGGGTAGAGGTAAATTGACTTTATCTGGTCAATTGGGTGAGGTCATGAAAGAGTCAGCGATGACTGCCTTGTCTTACCTCAAGTCCAAAGCAGATCAATTGGGGATTGACCATCGGGTATTTGATCAATATGATTTGCATATCCACGTGCCAGCAGGAGCAGTTCCGAAGGATGGCCCATCTGCCGGGATTACCATGCTCACAGCGATGGCTTCAGTTTATACGCAGCGAAAGGTAAAGGCTAAAGTAGCCATGACTGGTGAAATCAGCCTGATCGGAAAAGTGCTTCCAGTCGGCGGGATCAAGGAAAAAATCCTTGCTGCCAAGCGTGCAGGAATCCGGGAAATTATCCTTTGTAAGAAGAACCTTCGTGATATCGAAGAAATAGATGCACAATACATTAAAGGAATCCAATTCCATTTTGTCGATCGGGTGGATGAGGTGCTTGAAATCGCTCTGACCAAAACAAAGGTGGATCAACCATTAAAATTTAGCTTCTCATCCAAGACCAAATCTGGCAACTGATAAGAAAGTCTCCTTAGGAATGAGGAGACCCTTTTCATTTTAGCCCTTACAACACTAAACCACATGGACAAATTTGAATCACTTACTCCCAGACAGATCGTTCAGGAGTTGGATAAATACATCATCGGACAGCAGGATGCAAAGAGGAATGTTGCGATTGCACTTCGAAACCGAATTCGAAGAATGCAAGTCAAATCCGATATCCAAAAAGACATTGTTCCCAATAATATTTTAATGATTGGGAGCACTGGGGTCGGGAAAACGGAAATCGCTAGGCGTTTGGCTAAGATCGCCCAAGCCCCTTTTACTAAAGTAGAAGCCTCCAAGTTTACCGAAGTAGGCTATGTCGGTCGGGATGTAGAAAGTATGGTGAGGGACCTAGTGGAGCAAAGTGTCCATTTGGTTCGTGAGGTTAAAAAGGAGCAAGTCAAGGTCAAAGCTGCTGATTCAGTGGAGGAGGTAATTTTGGATATTTTGATTCCTCCTGTGAAAAGTCCGGGATTCGGGCGAGCGGTAGTTCAACTAGAGGGCGAACAAGAACCAAGCTCAGACGATGAATTGAATGAAAGGACTCGGGATAGATTTCGAGAAAAGCTAAGAAATGGGGAATTGGATGATCGAAAAATCGAAATCAACGTCAAAGCCTCGTCTCCTGTGGGGATAGGAATGATTGGGAATGGGATGATCGATGATGCAAGCATGGCTGGACTTCAGGATATGTTGTCTGGGATGATGCCTAAAAAGACCAAAAAAAGAAAACTCTCCATTTCTGAAGCAAGAAAAGTCCTCCTAGAAGAAGAAATGTCCAAATTGATTGATTTCGATGAAGTCAAAGAGGAAGCGATCAAGCTTGCTGAAAATAACGGAATCATATTTATCGACGAGATCGATAAAATAGCCTCTAAATCAGGAAAAAATGGAGGGGGGCCAGACGTTAGCCGAGAAGGTGTACAACGGGATTTACTTCCGATTGTAGAAGGATCCAGTGTCAATACTAAATACGGGGTGATCAACACGGATCATATTCTTTTTATTGCTGCAGGAGCATTTCATGTGAGTAAGCCTTCGGATTTAATTCCAGAGCTCCAAGGTCGTTTCCCAATTCGCGTAGAACTTCAAAGTTTGAGCCAAGAGGATTTTTCAAGAATTCTTCGCGAACCTAAAAATGCGTTAACCAAACAATATCAAGCCTTATTTGAAGCAGAAGACGTTTCATTGGATTTCACCGAAGATGCGGTGGAGGAAATTGCCCGTCTGGCGTTCCTGATCAATCAAGAAGTAGAAAATATCGGTGCAAGAAGACTTCATACGGTGATGAGTCATTTGCTAAACGATTTTCTTTTTGAAGTTCCTGATATGATTGAGCCAAATTCTAAAATCATGGTGACCAAGGAGATGGTCGAGCAGCGACTAAGTGGTCTTGTGAAAAATAGAGATCTTTCTCAATACATTTTGTAAGTCCAATTATGCGAACTCTGTTGATTCTGACCGGTCACTCCAAAGGATTGGGAAAGGCAATTTTTGATCGATTCTTGATGGAAGATTCGACTCAAATTGTGGCGGTATCCAGAACTTCTTTAGAGTTAGAAAATTCAAGGGTCCATGAATTAGCATTGGATTTAAGTGACTTGGCTGCTCTGGAGTCCAGTTTGCCTAAAATTTTTAGTGATGGCGAATTTGATCGTTACATTTTGATCAATAATGCCGGGTGGATAGGGGATGTAAAACCGATTGGCAAGTTGAACCCAAAGGGGATTAAGGAAGTCATGAACCTGAATTTGCTTGCTCCTATTACCCTTTGTAACGCTTTTGTGAAGAACTATCAAGAAAACAAAGGACAAAAAATCATCATTAACATTAGTTCTGGTGCAGCCAAAAAGCCTCTGGCAGGATGGGGAGAATATTGCAGTTCCAAGGCTGGTTTAGAGATGTTCTCTAAAGTTGCTGGACAGGAACTCAGAAATAAAGGCTTTAGCGTGTTTTCCTTAGCACCAGGGATTGTCGATACAGCAATGCAGGGTGAAATTCGGAATGCAGAACCTGAGGATTTCCCTGCCTTGGATCGCTTTGTTCAGTACAAAACCGAAGGTCTGTTAAGTACTGCGGAGGAGGTTTCTGAAAAAATTCTTCATTTGATCAACCATCCAGAAAAATTTGTAGATGTGGTTCAGGATGTCCGTCAATTTGAGGTTGATTAATGCTTCTTTTTGGGATAATCGATAAACCAAACTTTTGCATTTTGGGGCCCGATTTCATTCCAAGAATTAGTTGCGAATGTAAATCCAAATTGTCCCGAAGTCGGTAAGTTGTCCAATTTTCCGCCTAAGTAGGAAATAAGTTCATTGAGTCCCGGATTATGTCCAACTAAGAAAATGAGGTCTTTGGAATCTTTTTGAAGGTGAATGTATTTGAGTAGTATCGAAGGGGAAGCATGATAGAGGTTCTTTTCGAATTCAATTTCATCCTCGGGGATGCCCAAAATTTCAGCTGTTATTTTAGCAGTTTCTGCGGCGCGAATTGCGGTAGAGCTTAAAATGAGATCAGGGTGGATTGATTTTTCTTTCAATCTTGAGGCCATTTTGGGAGCATCATGGATTCCTCGATCGGCCAAAGGACGATCATGATCCGAAAGCCAAGGTTGGTCCCAAGCCGATTTTCCATGCCGAATCAAAATAATTTTTTTCATTTCGTCAGAAAATAAATGATTATTTTGTTTTTTTTATTCAAATATTTACATTTATCGCGCATTCAATTACAATTTATAACAATTCATTATGTTTACCGGAACAGTAAAATTTTACAATGAAGCCAAAGGTTTCGGATTTATCGTTGATGACGAAACTCAAGGTGATGTATTCGTACATGCCACTGGGTTAGTTGACAAAGTCGCTCAGAACGACAAAGTTACCTATGACATCAAGGATGGAAAAAAAGGACCCAACGCCATCAACGTCAAAAAGGCCTAACATATTCTTTAGAATGTATTAGTATCTGTCCTCCGAAAGTTATTTCGGAGGATTTTTTTGTTTTATAGGGTGTTTTCAATTCGATTTTTAAACCGATGAATCTTGACTCATAAAGTCACTTTGTCGGGGAATGGTACTTTTTTTTATCCTAGAATAAGACAAGTTGTCCTGGAAATTGAGCTGGTATGCATTTTTCATTGGGTTGATTGTAAACAAAAACCAACACAACTATGAAACTTTTACGATTTAATCAGCTGGATTCTCAAGTTCCTGCTTCTTTTTCAGGAATGCTGGATCGAATTTTCTCCGATACTCTTCAGGCAGCCTCTAAGCAATTTACGCCTGCAGTGGATATTTTAGAGGATGAGCTTTCCTATGAAATTCATTTAGCGGTTCCGGGTGTAAAAAAGTCTGATTTTAAAATTGATTTAATCGACGGGAAGCTTTCAGTTTCTGGGGAGCGGAAATTGAATGGAAAACAAGAAGGGAAAACCTTTCATACGCTTGAAACCCAATTTGGGTCTTTCCAACGCTCCTTCTTTATTCCAGAAGACGTTCTTGTAGAAAAAATCGAGGCTAAATATGAGGATGGGATTTTAGTAATTCAACTCCCCAAGACAGTCAAAAAAATCCAAAAGGCTAGTATCCAAGTTCATTGATTTTGAAATCCAAATAACTTGTAGATACAATTTGGGTTTTATTCACAAGCAGCTGAAAAAGGCGGTTAATTGTTGTTAATTTAAACCCTTTGGGAAACCTAAACCCCTTTTAAATCTGTCTTTAGATTAGAAAATTTGTAACGATAATAACAGAAAGGAATCATGATGAATAAAAGACAATTCTTCTTAGGAGTGCTCCTAGCTGCATTGATAGGAGGAGTAGTTGCTTTGGCAGGAGTTAGCTTCCTGATCAAGCCACAGAATGCAGGGACCTTTGATGAAAAACAGCAAGCGAGCTTTGTAAACATGCTTTCTGGTGAAAATTTCACCATTCCAGATGGGATTAATTTTGTGGCCTCTGCGCAAATCGTCACACCTGCAGTAGTCCATGTGAAAAGCCAAGTTGCATTTACGCCTCGCTCCCAACGTGACCCGATTCAAGAATTCTTTGGGATTCCTGATCCCAGAGGTCAGCAAGGTCCTAGAGGTGGGGATATGCCAATTAGTTCTGGATCTGGTGTTATTATTTCTCCTGACGGATATATCGTGACCAATAATCACGTAATCGATGGGGCTACCAAAGTGGATATTTCATTGGAGAACAATAAACGCTACGAGGCGACCGTCATCGGAACAGATCCGACGACAGATTTGGCATTGTTGAAGATCGAAGCGAATAATCTTCCATTTGTGAAGTTTGGTGATTCTGACCAAACCAAAATCGGAGAGTGGGTATTGGCTGTTGGGAATCCATTTGATCTCAATTCAACCGTCACTGCAGGTATCATTTCTGCAAAAGCCAGAAATATCGGAATCCTCAGAGATGTAGAAAACAACCTTCAAATCGAATCTTTCCTTCAGACTGACGCAGTAGTTAATCCAGGTAACTCTGGAGGAGCTTTGGTGAATTTGGCTGGGGAGCTTATCGGGATCAATACAGCAATTGCGACACGTACAGGCACATTCTCAGGATATTCCTTCGCGGTACCAAGTACCTTGGTCAAGAAAGTGATGGATGACTTGATGAAGTACGGGGCTGTTCAACGAGGTTTGCTCGGGGTCAATATTCAAACAGTAAGCCCGGAATTGGCGGATATTTTGGATAAAAAATTCCCTGTGGAGCAAGGTGTTTACATCGGAGGAGTTAATGAGAATTCTGCGGGTAAAGAAGCCGGTCTCAAGGAAGGTGATATCATCATCGGAGTGGATGGAAAAGTAGTGAATAGCGTGGCGATGCTTCAGGAGCTTGTCGCTAGAAAACGTCCAGGAGATAAAGTGGAAGTAGAATATATCAGGGAGGGAAAAACATCCAAAGTGACTGCTACTTTGAAAAACTTCTCTGGTGACACGAATATTGTCAAGCGTGAAGTTCCTAAATCGTACACCTTTGAAGGCGTTCAATTTGAAGATCTCAAAGAAGATCAAAAAGAACAGCTCGAAATTTCAGGAGGAGCGGTTATCAAAATGAATGGTAATGATACTTGGAGAAGAGCAGGAGCACGAAATGGATTTATCATTACTTCCGTCATCGGAGATCGTGGACGAGCCAAGATTAATAATTCTCAGGAACTGATCGATTACCTCAGTGATAATTCAGGTCAGGAGATTGTAGTGTTGGGCATGTTCCCAGATGGCACGGAGTACTATTTCGAAATCCAATTGGATTAATTGCGATTTAAATAATCATTTAGTGGGGCCGAAGAAATTCGGCCCTTTTTAGTTTGTTTTTTTCTTAACTTAAGATTTCACTCAACCCAAAATGCCATGAACAAAAGCATTCGCTTGCTCTTGATTATTCTACTCCTTGGTCAAGGACAGACGTTCTCCCAAGTTTTAACTCAAGCTGGGAACACCCCAGTGCCGGGGATCAACAAAGATCGTGTGTCTCGAATAGATGCTATGCTTGAGGAAGCGATCGCAAAAGAACAGGTTCCTGGCGTGGTTGCAATGATTGTGAAAGATGGTAAAATCATCTACCATGAAGCCAAAGGGTTTGCCGATGTGGAAAGCGGTAAACGAATGGAGAAAAACTCTATTTTCAGAATTGCCTCCCAAACTAAAGCGATTACCTCCACCGCAATTATGATACTTTGGGAAGAAGGAAAGTTTCGCCTTGATGATCCTATTTCGAAGTATATCCCTGAATTCAAGAATCCTCAGGTTCTTAATTCCTTCAGATATTCAGATACTACCTTTTCTACCCGACCTAGTAGTAGAGAGATTACCATCAGACATTTATTGACCCATACTTCTGGATTAGGCTATGGAATGATCGATGGAGATGAGCGCATGAAAATGATCTATCAAAAGGCAGGAGTAGTTGACCTTTTCACCACTGAAAAAATCACTATCGGGGAAAGTGTGAAACGACTTGCAAAACTTCCCCTTCACCATGAACCAGGAACCAAATACACCTACAGTGAAGGATTGGATGTATTGGGGTATTTGGTGGAGATCATTTCAGGAAAGCCCTTTGATGTATTCTTGAAGGAAAGAATCTTTGATCCATTGGGAATGAATGATACTCGATTTTATCTAAATGATAGCCAGGCTCCTCGATTGGTGACTGTGCATACCCGAAAAGATGGAAAGTGGAGTGCCTTTCCTGTGACTTTCTATGATCCGGCTTATCCAAAAACTGGGGCAAAGTCCTTCTTTTCAGGAGGGGCAGGCTTGTCAAGTACCACCGAGGACTACGCAAAGTTTCTTCAAATGTATCTCAATGGCGGTCAAGCCAACGGTAAGCGAATTCTCAGTTCTCATACCATTCATACGATGATGCAAAACCAGGTTGGTGATCTCTGGAATGCTGACCGCTATCATGGAATTGGATTTGGAGTGGTCACTGATCAAGGAGTGGCTACCGGTGGCATGGGAAGTAAAGGGACTTTTGACTGGGGAGGATATTTTAATACCCAATACTTTGCTGATCCTCAGACCGGACTTATTGGTCTGATTTTCAAACAAACCTCAGGTGCTGGAAATGGAGACGAGACAAGTTGGAAGTTTAGGCAAATGGTATTCACGCTTGTAGAATAGCTCCTTTTAAAATCAAAAGAATCGAATTATGTCATGAAAACAGCAATACTCATGTAAACCTTTAAAAACGTGGAAATTTGGTTTTTTTCTTTAGCAGGACTAGGTCTGGGAGCAGTAGTTTCTAGCCTGTATTGGATTGTGCAAAAGAAAAAGCAAGACCCGATTAGGTGTTCTATTACGGTAGACCATACCGGGGAAATAATTGAAGCGTCATCTGCGTTTAATAGATTTTTTGGTGGAAAAGAAAATGCCACTCGAACCAATTTCATTTTCGATTTTGTCCATCCACAGTGTAAAGAGAAGGTGGGATGGAATGGGGATTCGATCCAAAAAGCTTTACTTCCTAAAGAATCATTTTTTATTCGACTTTTGGACCAAAATGGGGACTACAAATGGATTAAAGCTCAAGGGATAACCTGTAAATCTATATCTGAGTCCATTTCTTTTTGTTACACCTTCCAAGTCGATTTAGATTGGATGGGTAAATTGAATGATTTAGAAAGTGAATTGTGGTTGAAGGATTACCTTCTTGACCAAATTCCAATGAATATCTATATCAAGAACACAGAGTCTCAAAAGATTTATATCAACCAAGCGGAACTGAATTATTCTGGATTTAAATCAAAAGAAGATGTAATTGGAAAAAGTGATTGGGAATTATATCCAAAAGAAACAGCCCAATTATCTATTGAAGAGGATGAGGTGATCTTTGAAACTCAGTTACCCATCGAAGGTGAAATCAAAAAAAATGTCAGATTTGATGCTCCCCCGACTTGGTTTCATACCTCCAAATTTCCAATTCGAAAAAACGGAGACATTATCGGACTTTTTGGAATGAGTTATGACATCACGGAAATCGTAAATAGGGATTTGGAAATTGAAGAGAAAAACAAAAGGCTCACGATTATTCAAAAAGAACTGAAGAGCAGGATTAGAGAACTGTATGCGGTCAATAAATCCCTCAAGGACTCTAAAAGTCAAGCAGAGGAGTTGCTCTTGGCTAATAATAGATTTCTATCCAGATTCAGTCACGAGGTTAAAACTCCGCTTCACAGCATTAAAGGATTTGCTTACCTATTGTCACAAACTGAGCTCAGCTCAAAACAACAGCAGTTTTTGTCCTTTATACTTAACTCCTCGAGTTCCTTAAATCTGCTGATTGATAAAGTTTTTAATTTTTCAAGCTTCGAACTCGGAATCAGCAAACTGAACTTGGAACCTGTCAATTTAAAGTCCTTCTGTGATGAGGTTTTTGAACACCTCATCAGATTGGGAGAAAAGAAGACGCAGCTGCACTGTTTCTATGATTTTGATCCTTTGCTCGATTTACAAATTGAAATAGATCCACTGCGATTAAAGTTGGTGATAGGACACTTGTTTTCTAATGCAGTAAATTTTACCAAAACGGGTAATGTGTTTTTTAGGGTGAAGTTGCGCAAGTCGGACCTGGGTTTAAAATGCTTTCGAATCGAAATTGAGGATACGGGTGAAGGGATTCCCGACGAACTTATGGAAATGATATTCGATCCTTTCTACCACCAAGTGGATCAAAATGAAAATTCAACTACAGAGCATGGAATGGGATTAGCCGTCTGTAATTCAATTTTAAAAGCGATGAATTCAAAACTTCAGGTTATGAGCGAAGTTGGAAAGGGCAGTACTTTTTACTTTGATTTGCCCTTAGAAAATCGTTAAACCTCTTTCGGAGAATTAAAATTTATCCTTCTTTTTTCATTTAAAATTTCCGAAAAGTCATGATAGGCAGCCAACCATCCCAATTCGATTAACTCCCTTTTGGAATGGGTCGTTGCCAGCCCCAGCACTCGAAGTCCGGCGGCCTTTGCAGCTCGAATTCCTCCTCCAGAGTCTTCAAATACGATTGATTCCGCAGGCTTGGCCCCAGCTTTTTTAAGTGAAAGTTCAAAGATTTCAGGATCGGGCTTTCCTTTGAAAACCTCATGACCTCCAGTTATGGTCTTGAAAAAGTGTCTAAGTTCTAATCCATCCAGAATAAAATCGATATTGTTTTGATCTCCCATCGTGGATAGATGAATGGAAATTCCATTCGTTTTTAGGTGCTCTAAAAATGAGCTCAGTCCCTTGATTTCAACCAAATAGGAACTGTAAAGCTGACGATAGGTATATTCTTTTTCTTCTCCTAATTCCAAAATCCGTTGACTGGATTTCTCATGAGGGAAAAATCGACGAATCATTTCATGGATGGTTCCGTGATTTTGAGCACGAAATTCCTCCGGGCGTAGGTGGATTCCATGGTTGCTCAAAAATCTCAGCCAAGACTCTTGATGAAATGGAATAGAATCCACCATTGTACCATCCATGTCAAAAAATACATGTTTGACCTCGGCTAGTAAGTCAAATTCGATGCTCATTGGGTAGAAAAATAAGCCATCATTAGTATTGATCCGGCTGTTCCATCCATGGTAGGTTCGTTGGTGCTGTAATCACCCACCGCATCGTGATAGACCACAAATGGGTTTTGTCGGTTGAGGTAATCATCCGGTCGCTCCAGAGTCAACCCCAACAGTTGGGAATGAATGGTTCTGAAAATTGGCCCATCAACCAAGCCACCCGGAACTTGCAATCCCAAAAGGACATAGGGTGCAGTATGAACATAAATCGGGAAGTCTCCCTTTTTGGGTATTCCGGTAAACATGCTGGTTCCCCAAGGATTTTTTCCAAAAAGCCAATCCCGCTGCGCCAAGAGATAAGGCTTGTAGGAGTCATCCCCACTCATTTTTTCATACAAAATCAATTGAGTGGCTAGGCTGGTCATTAAATTGTTAGAGCACCAAATAAATGGAATACCCACTTCAAAAGGACTCGATTTTGCCTTTTTCAAGGTGTATTCGATTCCTTCTTGGTAGAAGTTCTCCAGTGTTTTTTTGAATTCTTCATCCACTACCTCATGCAAAGAATAATGACCAAGATTAACGAAGGGGTATAATTGGTAATGGGAGGCAGAATCTCTGACTGTCCAGGAGTCTGCATTCGAACTCTTTATCGCGTAATCTTTGGCTTGGTTTAGGTAAAAAGATTCTTGGGTAGCTTTAAATAGTTCCGCTCCAGCCCATTCCATATCGTCATTCCAAGTTTCCTCATTGTAACGATACGGTGCTCCATATGAATTTCCCTGTTGGAATCCTTCATACTTTCTACCCAATTCATAAAGACTTTTGGCTGCTTTTAGGCATTGAATGGAAAATGCAGGATCTAAATCTTTCCATATTCTGGCACCTAAAGCCAAGGCAGCTGCGGATCGTCCGGCCACATTTGCCATTCCGGTTGATTCACTTTTATACTTGCCAAGCCCTTGTGGTTTTCCCGTCGCAAAATAGGCTGCTCGGTAGCTGTTTTCGCCCCAGCCATAATCTGAATTGTCCTTATTTGGAATTTTAAATCCGCGGTGATCTCGGTCATCGGCGATTTGATGAATAAGTTGATCAGCACCGGGATGTAACTTTAATAACCAGTCTAAGCCCCATTTGGCCTCATCCAAAACATCCGGAATCCCGTTTTTTCCGGGCTGACCTAAGGCATTGACATGGTCTTCAAATCGATCTGGATAAAGTGAATAAGCCAGAAGCATGTGCCCAGTGGCATAGCTCCCCGTGATCAAATATTTGAGCTGATCTCCTGCATCATGCCATCCACCAGAAGCATCCACATAAGTACTGTCGGGCATGGGGCCAAAAAAACTTCGTCCATCCTTTTCGTGACAAACCATATCCAAGACGGGATTGTATCCGCAACGCTGCTGACGCATAAAGGCAAGCAAATCCTCCTGATATCCTTGATACGCCTGTTCTCCGATTTGGAAAATGGTGGAGGAAGTTCTGCTGCCGGAATGCCAAAGAAAATAATCTCCTGCTGTTTGTACAGAGGAAAAGTCGATTTCATAGTAATTGTAATCTCCCCAGACACCGGATTCCAAAGAAATAGGTTTGATCCGAGCCGCAGAACTTGAATCCGGAAGATGGACAAGGTGGATATTGTTCTTGATTTTTTCGCTTGAAAAGACCACTGCTTTTTTGGTGTCTTCAGGATGAAATCCGATTTGATTGACGGAAAAAAATACTTCCTGGGTAAATGCATTGGAGCAAACAAGAATGGATAGAAGGAGGAGAAAGGTGTTTTTCATAGCCTGTGGAACTGGGATATGGAAGTTAAAAAACCTTCTCAGAAACCCGCTTATTCTTTTTACGATAGGTCGTTGAAAAACCTCAAATGGAAATTTTGATTCAAGATTGGACCTTTAAATTTTCCCCATCCCTAAAATGCAGTCTTCGAAATACCAAGGCCGAAAGCATTGTCAATCCTCCAATCACCCAAAATGTATATCGAAAGGCAAGGTGAATTTCTCCATGGATCAAGGAGGAATCTCCCTCGAAAAGCTTTAACACAATCAAGCCAAAGGCAACTCCAAAGCCAATGGCCAACTGCTGGTTGACCGAGACCAGTGAATTCCCACTGCTGGTATGGTAATCTCTCAAGTCAGCAATCGAAATCGAGTTCATGGAGGTGAACTGAATGGAATTGAAAAAGCCCAAGATTCCGATGATGGGTAGAAGCCAATAGATGGAATGATTAATTCCCGGCATTCCCAAGCAGCAGATCAGAAATCCGATGATCAAGGTATTGGTCATCAAAGTCGCTCTATATCCAAAACGGTTTAAAATCTGAATGACCACCGACTTGCCAAACATGGCAGTTAAAGCCATGGGTGCAACAATCCAACCCGAAATCACGGCAGATTCCTGATAGGCAATTTGGATCATCAGAGGTAAAAGTAGTGGTACCGAACTGATGCCAATTCGTGTGGCAAGATTGCCTAGAATGCCCACTCGAAAGGTTCTTACTTGGAAAAGATTAAGCGGGAAGATTGGATTCTCTCGCTTTTTAGCATGCTTGTAATAGACAAAAAGTAGAACCAATCCCAAGCTTAGGGTTGCCAAAATTGGGCTTAACTGAACAGAATTTCCCAAGGCTTCTAGTGATATAGACAACAGGAGGGAGGCTGTGGCAAAGATTAAAAATCCCTTCAAGTCAAAATTTAAAGAGCTGGAATGAAAGTCAGGTAAAAACCGGAAACTGAGCAGGATTCCCAATAAAGCGATAGGTAGATTGATCAGGAAAATCCAATGCCAACTCAAGTAATCAACCAAATATCCGCCGACCAAAGGGCCTAAGACAGGTCCAATCAAGGCAGGGACAATGGCGTAATTCATGGCTTTCACCAATTCGTTTTTTGGGTAGGTTTTGATCAGGGTGAGTCGACCGACAGGCGTCATTAAACTTCCACCAATCCCTTGCAAAACACGGGATAGAACGAGCTGGGTGAGATTTTGTGATACGGAACAGAATAAAGAACCTAAAGCGAACAGGAAAAGTGATAAGATAAAAGTGCGTTTCGTCCCAAATTTATCCGCAACAAATCCACTGATCGGCATAAGCAAAGCCACAGTCAGCACATAGCTGATAATGGCATTTTGCATATTGAGCGGAGATTCATTGAGATCAAGGGCAATAGCTGGAAGAGAGGTGTTCAGGATGGTGGAGTCCAACATTTGCATGAAAATAGCCGTGGCCAAAATCACAGGTAGGACTCGTTTGATTTCAGGGCTAATTTCAGCTTGATTCATTCCTTTTAAACCTTCCTTTTTCCAACAATACGAAAATCGCCTCGGTTCCTGACTTTCAAAAAATGGCACCTTTTATCCTTCCCGAAGGATCTTCTCCATTTTCTTTCCTTTGGCTAATTCATCGACCAACTTGTCCAAATAACGGACCTGTCTGGTAATGGGGAATTCAATTTCTTCCACTCGGTATCCGCATATCACGCCGGTAATCAAAGAAGCATTAGGGTGAAGGGTTGCTCTGGAAAAGAATTCCTCAAAAGTGACCTTTTCATTGATCATTTTCTGAATGTCTTCATCCGAGAACCCCGTCAACCAAGAGATCACTTGATGTAATTCTGCTTTGGTTCGCCCTTTTTTCTCCACCTTGGTGACGTAGTGAGGATAGACCGAAAAGAATTTCATGTTGGCGATTTTTTGATCTGATTCTGGGGTTACATGCATGGTTTTTAGGGATTAGGGGTAAAAAGGTTGATCCAATCTTGTTCTGCAGCCAAGTAGCCAAATGAAGTGAAGGATTTGGTATTCAATAGCGCCTCCAGCATCGATTTTGCCTGAATCGTGTCTCTATGGTAAAGATGCCAATTGGCGACTCCATATCGGAAGGCATCATTTGACGGATTGCCACCCGGGCCTTGCTGAATTAAGGAATCCATGGGAAGCCAGCCTTTATAAAGGCGACAGAGGTCGGCATAACTTTGATTTTCTATCACTGTTGAATCTGCATGGATAGGAGCGAGCATTTCCATTGCTTTTTCTGGATTGCCCATTCGTTGTTGAATCATATACAGCCAATGGGTACTGGATACGATGTTGTCATAATTTGAACCGGTTTCTCTGCATTTCAAGTATGCTTCGAAAGCCTTTTCATAGTCTTGAACCAAGTAATACGCCAATCCTAAATGGTAATAAATATTGCCGTGTAACGTGCTAACCGGAATGTTTAAGGCATTAGGCATGCCGTCGGGCTCGATTTCATTTGAGGCGTTTTGAATCAGTTCCGCAGCTTTTTCCAAATCTGAAATTGCTTTTTTATACTCCCGAATAGAAATATAGCGATGACCTCGATGTCGATAGAGTTTGGGCTCCTTTGGAAATTTTTCTATTCCATAAGTAAAGATTGCAATCGCATTTTGGTAGTGCCCGAGATAGGCTGTTCGACGACCATACCAAATCAAGGATTCTAAGTCGGTGGGATTGGACTCAAAGTTCTTTTTTGCTTCTTCCATTTGTAGAAGAAGTGATTCAGAGGGTGAAGGGATGGAATAGGTTTTTCCTAGCGGTGTTAAAAACACAGAGTCCGCAACACTTAACTCCAAGTCCGGCTCAGGAAGGGTTGTCTTGCAGGATAGAATCGAAAAAAGAAGGAAGGAAAGGAATAGAAATCGCATGGTTTTAGGGATAAAAATGAGTAAGGATTAAAGGCCAGATTTGAAAATCCGGTCCATCAAAATCCATTTTTCACCGGGTTTTGCCCAAGGTAATGGCTGTTGAAATCCCCACATCAATTCTTCCCACTTCGCAATGATTGGGTTACTGGCATCCATTTCCGCTTTTTTCTCAAACGTAAATTCATCCACAGTTTCCAAAATCATAAACATTCGGTTGCCGGTACGGAAGATTTCAATGTTTACTATTCCACAGTCAATATCATGTTGGGTGACCTCAGGCCAAGCTGCTCCAGGCGCATGATGTGCTTCATACGTTTTGATGGATTCAGGATCGTCTATCAGGTCTAGTGCGAGGCAAAATTTTTTCATAGTCTAGAGGGTTTGGGGGTTGGGAGGTATGGGAGTTAGGAAGTTGGGGGTTAGGAAGTATTGGAGTGAGGAGGTAAAGAAGCTGGTTAGTGATTGGGTTAGCGAAAGTATTTTTTGAACTCGCGGATTGTTTGGGTGGCGGCTTCATCCGAATTGGGATAAGGAAAAGCCTCCGCGGAAACATATCCAGAATATCCGATTTGATGGAGGGTTTCTGCGATCGGTCTCATGTCGGTATGGCCAAAACCCATAGGTCTTCGGTTGGAATCTGCGAAATGGACATGCCCGATAAAAGGAGCGTTGGATGAGAGACTTTCGGCAAGGTTTTCTTCCTCGATATTCATGTGAAATAGATCTGCTAAAAGGCGAATCCCATCAAGTTGATGTTCTTTCAAAAAGGTACTTCCTGCTTCAAGCGTATTCATCAAGTTACTTTCATAACGATTGAGCGGTTCATAAATCAAAAAAACTCCTGCAGCCTTAGCCCGATTTTGAAGTTCTAAAAGTCCCTCTGCCAGCCAAGCAAAAGCTTCTTCTCGGGGTCGATTGGCAGAAACATTTCCTTGCATGGAACCAATAATTGCTGGGGCTCCGAATTTTGCCCCAAAAGCAATCATTTCAGAAATGTATTCGATAGCGCTTCGACGGATTTCTGGATTGGTGTCCGTGAGCGTAAGACCTTGAAGTACCTTTCCTGCCCCGGTTCCTACTGCCGCGATTTTCAAGTGATAGCGCTCAAGCAGTTCAAGGATATAGTCTGAATCGACTTGATGGCCGGATTGGGTGAATAATTCCACTGCATCAAATCCCAGATCCGATGCTTTTTTGAAGCTAGCTTCCAGTTCGTGCCAATAAATCCATGGACCTTGATGCATGGAATCAATGAGGTTGAGCGTTACCGCAGATTGAATCATTGGTCTTCGAGGTTAAGCATGATTTTGATTATTCCTTGTGGGTTTTTAGCCCATTCTTCCATAGTTTTTGGTCCCTCTTCGATCGATATGGTTTTGGAAATGACTTCATCGACAGGAAATTTTCCCGATTCGAGATATTGAATGACTTCTGGAAAGTCTGCTTTTCCCACGCAGTTTCTTGAGCCTAGAATTTCAATTTCTTTTTGGACAAAAAGGGAAGTGTTGAATTCCACAGGTGCTTTAGCATATCCAATACAAACTACCCTGCCTAGGAAGGCCACTTCTTCGACGGCGCTTCGGTAAGTTACGGGACTGCCAACAGCCTCGATAATTACGTCAGGTCCGTCTCCTTGTGTAATTTCTTGAAGACGATCGTGGAGATTTTCCTTCGTTGGGTTGATGGTATAGGCCACGCCGATTTTTTTGGCGATTTCCAGTTTGCTGTCGTCTAGGTCAATCGCAATTACCTCGGCGCCTCTATTCACTGCGGATGCTACGGCACCCAGACCTACGATTCCACAGCCCATAACTGCTACTCGGTCTTCTGATCCCACTTTTCCTCGGGAAGCGGCATGAAACCCCACGGTCAATGGTTCAGCTAATGCCAATTCTCGAAGGCTTAATTTTTGGGAAGGAAAGACATCTTCCCAAGGCGCCGTCACGTATCGGGTCATTGCCCCCGGCCGACGAACCCCCATGGTTTTATTTGTTTTACAGGCATTGGGTCTTCCTTTTCGGCAGGCGATGCAGGTTCCGCAAGAGAGATAAGGATAGAGCGTGACACGTGTTCCAAGTTCTAAGTGATCTGGAACCTCAGTCCCAATTTCCACAATGGTTGCACCGACCTCATGTCCGAGTATATTCGGATATTCTTGTAAGGGAAATAGACCCTTGAATCCGTTTAGGTCTCCTCCACAAAAACCCACATAACCCACTTCGAGTAGGACTTCCCCCGCTTTGGGGCTTGGTTTATTGATTTCGCGGACTTCAGTTTTTCCGATCTCGGTGAGAAAAAGTGCTTTCATTTAAATTTTTGATTTACGAATTCAGATTTGTGAGATTTCTAAGTATCTCAAACCCTTTTTAAAGGATGATTAAATTTCAACTTTACAATCTCTCTTATCTTTCTTGCCGATTCCTGCCGGCTTAAATATTATTCTCCGGTTTTCCTTCAAACCACATTTTATTTTTTACCGGCTCCACCAGCTGTAGGATTTGATCGATTAGTTCTGCAGGAACCTCCAAGTTCACCGCATCCAGATTTTCTTGGACAGTTTTTACTTCACACATTCCAACAATTGTGGTGGCAATCAAGGGATGATCCATGGCAAAGCGCAAGGCTACTTGACTCAAAGAGTAACCAAATTCTTTACAAAGTGCCAGAAGGATCGGTTGCGTGGCTTTAACTTCTAAAGGAGATCGATGCCAAGGGGGGAGTGAAGCATCTGATAAAATCCGTTGCATCAGTGGAGCGGCATTCATCAGGCCAAAATCCATTTCCTGAGAAAGCGGGACCAGCTCATCATTGATTTCATCTTCGAGCAAGTTATAATGGGCCCAAGAAAGGACGGTGTCAGGGTTGGTCTCTCGTGCAATTTGTGCCAAATATCGAACGGGAAGTCCAGTGATTCCCCAAAATCTTGCCTTACCCGATTGGACTACTTCTTGGATGGCTGGTACAGCCTCTTCGATAATGATTTGCTTGTCGACAAATTCAATATCATGAAGTTGGAAGAGATCCAAATAATCTGTTTTGAGTCGAATCAGTGACTCATCGATACTTTGTAGGATTCTCTTTCTAGAAAAGTCAAATTCCTGGAGATCGTAACGCCCACATTTACTAGCCAAAATGAGGTCTTTTCGTTTTCCTTCGATGGCTTTTCCCAATCGACTTTCAGCGAGCGTCAATCCGTAAAAAGGTGAAACATCAAAGAAATTAACCCCGTGGTCTATTGCTAGATGTGCTGCAGCTATTGCTTCTTTTTCGTCCACAGGATCAAAGACATTGCCCATCGGAGAAGCTCCAAAGCCTAAGATTGAAACCTCTAATTCTGTTTTGCCGAGTCTTCGGTAGTGCATGATGAAATCAGGATTTGGGCTAAACGATTATTTCAAACCAAATTAAAAGAATTTCGCAAAGTAGGTGTCCTGAATCGGATGGAGGAGTGAAAGTTCAGGTTGAATTGAATAAAAAAAGGGGAATTACTCCCCTTTGACATAGTTTCTCCAGTTGTGCTGTTCCTTGAAGCCCAGAACTTCTCGAATCTTTTTATTTGAAAATAACGCCTCATGCTCTTCTAATTCCCGGGTGAGCGGTACCCCGGGGAAAAAGCGATCCGCCAGTTCTTTACTTGGAATTATGGCTCCATTATGGTCATTTCCTGCATTGAATACCTGATAACCTAAGCCATCTTTTTGCAAACAGAGATCAACGATTTGTCCCAAATCCCTTGCGTCAATATAGCAGAAGGCATTGCGACGACGCACTTCCGGATGCTGGAAATAATAAGGGAATAGGGTCTCGTATTCATGAGGTTCGATTACATTTCCGATTCGTAGTGCATAGATATCGACTCCAGTTCTGCGTTGAAAAGCTCTGGCGGTTTGTTCATTTACAACTTTGGAAAGCCCATAGCTATCCATCGGATTTACATCGTATTCTTCATCTAAGGGAAGATAAGCTGGGTCAGTTTTTCCATCCGAAAAGCAGACACCATAAGTGGTTTCAGAGGAAGCGATGATGATTTTTTTGATGCCAAGTTTGACTGCTGCTTCGATGACATTGTAGGTGCCTACAGTGTTCACTCGGAAGGTTTCATTGTCGGGTTTGATCAGGATTCGGGGAACCGCTGCAAAGTGGACTACCGCATCAAATTTGGGTACTCCAGTCCCTGGCTCCATTTCGTCAAAGCCTGCATACATGCTCATGGCATTAAACATCTGTCCAGAATCAGTGATGTCTGCCGTCAGATTATCCACTCCTGGATGATTGAGAGGAGTTAGGTCCACATTCATGACCCGATGACCTTGATCAAGCAAGTAAGGGATGACGTGCTTTCCGGCTTTTCCGGAGCCCCCGGTGAAGAATATTCTCATGGCTATTTTGGATTTTTAGTTCTTGAAATAGGAAATCAATCGTCTTGAAAGTTCCGATTCAATGACGCTCTAATCTAGCGGATACAGCTAAAAAAACTTGTTGAACTTGGATCAAAATTTCGAATCCATACGGATAATTGTAGGTTTGATTCAAGCTTTCCTCGTTGGAATTTGGAGGGTTATGAGTTGATCTTAGGCTTGGGAATAGAGATGTAAAAAATGCTGCCTTTGCCTGGAGTGGAATCGACCCAGATTTTTCCATTCATCAACTTGACCATTTCTTTACAAATCGAAAGCCCTAAACCGAGGCCAGAGTGAGCTTTGTTGATGGGAGACTCGCCTTGTAGAAATCGATCAAAAATTTTGGTTTGAAACTCTTTTTCAATCCCGATTCCGCTATCCTTTACAAAAAACAAGGTGCTATCGGGTTGATGAGAATAGCCAAATTCGACGGTACCGTGCGGCGTGAATTTGATGGCATTTGTAATCAGTTTGCTGAGGATTTTGAGCAGTTTTTCTTCATCCATTTCAGTGGTTAATGCTGATTCACTGGATTCCTTATAGACAATGAGGGCTACTTTCTTGGCACTGGCATCTCTTTCAAATCTCTCATAGAGGGTGTCCATTAATTCATTCAAGGAGAATGAATTGACACGGTGAACCTCCTGATTAGTGTCTAAAAGTGAGATTGAAACCAAGTCTGAGAGCAGGCCGATTAGGTTTTTGGTGCTTTCCTGAATGGTCTTGATAAACTCCTTTTGCTTAGTTTCAGAAATCCCAGGGGTATCCAATAAATTGGAAAACCCTGAAATCAAATTCAAAGGCGTCCGAAGTTCGTGAGAAAGATTCTGTAAAAAGGCTGACTTTAATTTGTTAGCAACCTCAGCATCCTCTTTTGCTTCAATAAGTTTTCGCTCAAATTCCTTCCGATAGGTGATATCCCGAACAAAAACGATCGCCCCAGGCTCTCCCTCATAGTCAATTGGGATGCCTGAAGTCTCGACGTCAATTTGAGTTCCATCCATTCGAATCATCTTTAGCTCTCTTCGAGTCTGTGAATGTTTATTGACATTCAAGTTTTGAATCCTGGTGGAAACAACATCTCTAAGATCGGGATGGATCCGGCTTAATATTGAAGTTCCTAAAATTTTATCAGAGGAATCAATACCAAAAAGTTCACATCCTTTGGCATTGATATATTTGAATTTCAGTCCCGTCTGAATAAAAATGGGATCAGGTGCATGTTCAATTAAGGTCCGGAATTGATTTTCATGAATCTCACTTTCCTTCAATAAGTATTTTAACTCGCTGATTGTATTACTGAGAGAAGCATTCTGTTGCTCTAATTCTTTTTCCTTGGATACTAGTTTTGAAATAATCTTCTCAGATTCATTTTCTTGAAGAATCCGAGCTGTGATATCCTTAAAAGTCGCTAGAATAAATTCCTGATTATCAACCTGGATGAAGGTGAAAAATCCCAGAAGAAACAGTTCTTGTTTCTTTTTTGAATTTAGTTTTAGAAAAATATTCTTAGGGTTACCCTCCTCCTGAAGTGCTTCCAATATCAATTCTTTCGGAAATTCTAAGAACCCAACTTCTTCTAAAGTCTTTTTTTGGATTGTGGCAAAATCGCTGATTTCCTGTAAAGAAAGCCATTCCTCATTTGCAGCGATTATTTTTCCACTTGTTTCATGGATTAAAAGCGCAGGTAGAGGAAGGTTGTCAAAAACCCTCAGGTAGACTTTAGATTGATCTAAAGCGGAAAACAACGAATCTTCTGACTTCAAGAAATAGGGTAAATGGGTTTGAGATTGACCTCAGGTTCGCTCATGGGTGATTGAGCTTATTGGGCGAATCCAATTTTAAACATAATTTATTTTAGGGCAAAATTTTTTGAAATTTTCTTATCTCACTGATAATCAGAATAAAATAAACTAAAAACCCTAGTGGAATTAACGAGGTTTAATGGAGTTGAATTTTAGGATTATTTACCTGAAAAAGTCTGTTAGCTCAATTAATTCAAGGACAGAAATTACCCAGCCTATCAAACCCACCCCTAAAAATAATGAGGGAATTCCTTTCAGGTATAAAGTGGAATTGATCGTAAAATTCTCCGGATCCTCCGGATCATACCAAACCTCTAACTTGGTTCCGTCTTCCTTTTTCCAACTGGTTCCGATTTCTAGTTCTTTGGTGATCCATACCTCTTGTTCTGTTTTAAACCGCACCACAGGATAGTACATTCCACCGGATTGAGGAGAGGAAGATTTATAGATTGACTTGAAAATAACAGCCTTTACTTTTTTTCCATGTTGGGTTAAATGCTTGACTTTTTGGAATTGAAAAACTCCAAAACCCACGAAAGCGGTAGAAATCAGGACAACGATTAGTTCGGTCGTCATAGAGTGGAGATGTATAATGAGGTGTAAGAATTAAAAAGGTTGATCGAATGATTTTTTGAAAAACCACTACCGCCTGATTAATGATTTAAATTGATTTAGGATCAGCGTTTTCTTTCAAAAATCCAGTGGATTGGAGGAAACGATCCGCTTCTCGTATCGTCTTTTCAAAATACTCGGGATTCTTTAAGTTAAAGAAGCCGTGCGGCTGGCCTTCATATAGGAAAAGATCACAGCGACTCCCCACTTTTTTCATAACCGTCTGGTAGTAATTCATGGTTTCCACAGGAATCAATTCGTCCTTTGTTCCTAAAAAGATTACGGTGGGCGGTGCACCTTCCCGAATGTTGTGTAGGGGAGAAAAATCTTTGAATTGTTCACCGATTCTTTCAAATCCGTAGCCACCGGGACCATTGTCAATGACGGGATTAAAAAGGACCAAAGCAGAGGGTTTGGTACTGATGCTCATGTCGTCGTTTGGGTCATTAAATCCTTCGATCAAGGCTGTTGCAGCTGCCAAATGCCCTCCAGCTGACCCTCCTGATGCGATGATTTTAGAGGGGTCAATTTGAAATTCTTCTGCATTTTTCCGAATAAATCGCATTGCGGATTTGGCATCCATGAGCGACTCGAAAGGAGTGGTTTTATTCCTGGAATTGACTCTGTAATCGACCAAAAAGCAAACGATCCCTCGTTCAGAAAAATAGGTCGCATGGGGTTCAAACTGTGCCGTTGAACCACCGTTCCATCCCCCGCCAAAAAAGAAAATCATTGCAGGATAGGTCTCGGATTCATGGGTAACCTTTGGTCTGTAAACTTCCAAGGTTAGGTCCAAGGTGTCGATGGTTTTATATACCACCTGCTCTTGTGCAAGGGTAGATTTGGAGAAAAAAATCAGATTGAAGAAAAAGAAGAATTTGATTCGAAGGGTCATTTTTTTGGGGTTGGTTGATTTAAGATAGGTTAAATCTGACCTAAAAATGTCAATAAATCGGGTTTAAATTTCCTCTTCATTTTGCTATCGATACCGAATTGGAAGCATATCCAACCTTAAAAGTACCAAAAGTGTGACGATCAAAATTGTTCCTAGAGATGCCAATACATTGATAGTTTTCTGAACTTTCAGCGGATTCCTAGTCCATACTTGAAGGATTTTCACTAGGCCCAAACCTAAGAATCCTCCAGAAGTATTGGTGATCAGGTCTGTGGTATCCAATGCTCCGATTTTAAAAATGTATTGAGAAGCTTCCAGAAAAAGGCTCAAGAGAAAGCAATAAAGTAGTTTTTTAAGGAAGGATTTCTTGGCATGGAGAACTTGGAGATAGATTCCAAAAGGAAGGAAAATAAGGACATTCAGGATAACTTGACTCAGGTCAATCTTTCCTCCAGATGTGAATAATTCAGGAAATGGAATCCAATTTATACTTCTAGTATCCATGTAGGAAAAGTTGAGTCCCATCTTAAACAGGATAATCCAAACCACCATCCCCAAATAGGTGAGGGCTAAAATCGGGGTTAAATTTAGTGTCAAGTTTGGGTTTTTAGACATGCCCCTTGGATTGTGTTTTTTAGTCTACCAACAAAAACATCATTAAGTTTATTCTAGAAGCATGAATAAATCGGTTACTCGTAGATAAATATTTCCTCTATGGGTTTTTCAAAGAGCTTGGCCATTTTGAAAGCAGTCGGTAGACTGGGGTCGAATTTCTCTTTTTCGATAGCATTTATGGTTTGACGTGAAACTCCGATGATTTCAGCAAGCTCTTCCTGAGTGATGTTTTTATTCACTCTTAGTTCACGAATTCTATTTTTCATTTGTACCGTCGAGAATTGATCAAAAAGGACACGAGGTAGGTGACTCCCATAAACATTACAATAAAGGCAATATCTGCCTCAAAAGGAATTAGGTTTTGTTGGTTCAAAAGCGAAAATGTCAAACCAACGACCACAGACAATCCAAGAGTTAAGGCAATTGACTCAAGATGGATTTTTCGTTCTAATTCATCAAAATGATTGAAAAGATCTCGATTGGCTAATATCATCAGGATTCCTGTTGTAAAATTCACCACCAGCGAGAAGGTGCTGAGAAATACATGATCATCCCAAATGTATTTTTTGCCAAATGTGGCAATAGCCATGGTGGCTACCCAAGTCCAAGTCCAAGCTGCGAGTTTCTTCAGACGTTTTTTTCTTTCTAGTTTCATCGTTTTCATTTTACTTTTGTAAAGTTAACTTTACAAAAGTAAACAAAACTTTACAAAAGTCAAGTTTTGTTTACTTTTTTATCTTTTCTAAAATGAATCCTAAGAATTGGAACTAATTGAGAATAAAAAAAAGACTCAAAGATTAAGATCTAACATAGAACCTATCTTGGGTCTTTACTTGAGTTTAATCTATCTTTTACTTTATAAATAGTGCTTCTTCTTTATTCAATTAGTTCTGGCTTCTTATTTTTCTATAAAAATGAAATAAAACTGTACAAGTTCTACAAGTATTGCTGCTGCGAGGGTTTTCCAAAGCCATTGCCTTTGATGAATTATTTGAAGTTGAAGATTCTCAATTTCAAGGTTAAATTTCTGTTCCTCCTGCTCTTCTTTTCTTTTTAATTTCTCAGCATTTTGGGCTTGATTTTCCAGGAAATCTTGGTAGGATTTAAATTTTAATGATAATGGGCTTGGAGTAATATAATTACTACTTCTTTTTGGCTCTGAATTTAGTAGCCCTTGGTAAACCAATAATTTAATTACCATTTCAACATCCTTTATTATCCTCGGATCATTTTGTTGGTCTATTGTCAAAATGTTTTGTGCATACATCAAATCAGGTAGACCACCTGTTTCTTTAGCTTTTTCAAAAATTTTCTCAGCTAACTCAATTTGAAAATTATCCATTTTTTAAAAATTAAAATTTTCAGAATTTAAAATTTATTTAGTCTTGAGGAATTGTTTATTCCTATAGAACACTGGGTGAGATTCCAAATCCCACCCAATTGTCCAAACAAATTTGAATTTGGTTGATTCCAAATCACTTCACAAACAAAACTCCCACACCCTTCTCCGTAGCCAACTTATTAAAGGCTGGGATGGCGGTTTGAAGGAGGCGCTCAGCTTCGGCTTTGAGCGGTTTCCATTCTTCCATTAGTCGGGCATATTCGGCTTTCGTCCCTTCATTGATTCTAGGAATACTGCTTTCTCCATGATTCATCATAAACATAAAGTTGGCGGTAAACTTATTCGGGAAGTTTTCGACATCGTCGTAAGCAGTAGATCTCCGCTGAACCATCGCCTCATCCCAAGTTTGGAGTTCCTTGATCAAGGTTTCGCCTGCATTTTTCAAATCCTTGTATTCGGACTTTTGGTCCAGTTTTTTAACCAGGTCTGCAAGTTGGCTTTGGTAATTTTTGGCGGTATTTACTAGCGTATGCATGGTGGTCACTTCAGCCTCCAAACTGCTCATCCATTCATGGTAAGCTTGGTAATCTGCAGGAGTCAGGTTATAGCCTGGAATGTCCGCGATTTCACCTTTAGCTTCTACCGATACGCCGCCTGCACTTAATCGAAGCGTGTAGGTTCCTGGGATTGCCTTGTGGCCTGAATAGCTGGACTCGATGTAGGCGGTAGGAATTCCCGGAATGGTGGGATACCGGAGATTCCATACAAACCGGTTAGGTCCTTTTCGGGTAGAAAGCTTCGGATCAGGAGCTGGAGCACCTTCATAAGATTGGTAATCCGGGTTTGATTTAGAACTGAGTTTTCGAACGAGATTTCCTTTGGAATCTAGAACCTCAAGGATGAGTTCAGTGCTATCGGCGAAGGTTTCAGGAAGGTGGTAATTGATAACCATGCCGTTTGCTGGATTGTGTCCGTGGAAAGGATGAGTTCCGGTGAATCCATCCAGATTTCCTCCGTTCATGCTCGAATACCAATTGCCTAAAAGTACCTTTTCTGGGGTGTAGAGGGTGATTTTATCTACTTTAGACTGAACCTCTCGGACGATATTCAGTTCGTCCAGAATCCAATAAGATCTACCCGAAGTGGCTACGATCAGGTCATTATGAGCAACTTTCAAATCGGTGATTGGCGTGACAGGGAGGTTCAGCTGGAAAGAAGTCCAAGTTGCGCCTCCATCTCTGGAAAGATACATTCCCTGTTCTGTTCCTGCGAAAAGGAGATCTTTTTTCTCAGTGTCTTCTCGAACCACTCGGGTGAATGCGCCGTATGGGATTCCCTTGGAAATATTCGTCCAGGTTTTTCCGTAATCGGTGGTTTTGTAAAGGGCCGGTGTGTAGTCATTGAACTTGTATCGGGTGGTGGCGATATAAGCTGTCGCTGGGTCATTTGGAGAAACATCAATCGCATTGACCAAGCATTCCTGCAGTCCTTTGGGAGTCACATTCGTCCACGTTTTTCCTCCGTCACGGGTGAGTTGAACCAGCCCGTCGTCGCTACCTGTCCAGATTACCCCAGCTTCATGTGGGCTTTCGATCACATAAGCGATGGTGCCGTAATTTTCTGCTCCCACGGCCTCGTTGGTAAAAGGTACGCCACCTTTTCCTTGTTTGGCTTTTTCATTTCTTGTCAAATCAGGGGAAACTTCTGTCCAGGTTTTACCCCAATCTGAAGTTTTGAGTAATACCTGTGCGGCATGATAAAAGGTGTTGGGTTCATGCTGAGACCAAATAATCGGAGCATTCCAATTGAAGCGATATTTCATGTCCTTGGCATCCATGCCTAAGTACTGAATCGGAGCAGCCATGATATTGGTCGATCCTTGCGTCTGCATATCTAAAACTTCGATCGTTCCCTGATAGCTTCCTCCCAAGACATAGCGAGGATCATCTGGATCAAAGGCCAAGAAGGCAGACTCTCCACCCGCTGAATAATTCCAATGCTCTTCCGTGATTCCACCCCGACCCAATGCCATACTTGAAATGACCACCGAGGTATTGTCTTGCTGTCCTCCATAAATTCGGTAAGGGAACTGGTTGTCTACATTGATGCGGTAGAATTGAGCTGTTGGCATATTGCTTTGAACAGACCAGGTCTTGCCTCCATTGAAGGAAATAGAGCCTCCGCCGTCATCGGCCAAGATCATGTTATTTGGATTTTTGGGATTAATCCAAAGGTCATGGTAATCGCCATGTGCGCCGTCCACGTCCTCAAAGGACTTGCCCCCATCGATAGATACTAGCATCGGAGCACTTTGCACATATACTTTATGCTCATTGGCGGGATCTGCAAATACTTCGATGTAATACCAGGCCCGCTGGGTGAGTCGATTGCTTTTATTGATCAAGGTCCAGCTTTCGCCTCCATTATCGGAAACAAAAAGACCTCCCAAATCTTTGTAAGTGTCACTTTCGATCAAGGCGTAGACCTTGTCGGAATTTGCCCGAGAAACCGAAACGGCCATTTTTCCTTTTTCAGCAGGAAGTCCAGTTTCGATTTTTTTCCAAGTTTTTCCGGCATCTGTGGATTTGTAAAGGCCAGAACCCGGGCCACCAGATTTCACCTGCCAAGGGAATCGTTGATGCTCCCACATGGCAGCATAGAGAATCTCCGGGAAATTCATATCCATGGAAAGTTCAACCGCTCCCGTCATATTGTCCACAAAAAGTGTTTTCTCCCAAGTTAGTCCACCATCGAAAGATCGATAGATTCCACGGTCTTCGGTTGGTGCATGAAGCGCGCCTTGAGCGGCAACATAGACGACGTCGGGATTGGTGGGGTGAATTTGAATTCTGGAAATGTGTTGTGTCTTTTCAAGACCTAGTTTTTTCCAGGTTTTGCCCGCATCGGTGGATTTGTAGACGCCATCCCCATAGGAGGTCATGACACCTCGAGGGGCATGCTCACCCATTCCCACATAGATGATGTTGGGGTTGCTTTCCGAAACGGCAACGGCTCCAACCGAACCTGTGGTGAAATAGCCATCGGAAATATTCTCCCAGTGTTGGCCGGCATCGCTGGTCTTCCAAAGTCCGCCTCCTGTGGTTCCGAAATAATAGGTGAGCGGGTCATTGACCACACCGGTAGCAGTGACAGATCGGCCACCCCGGAACGGGCCAATATTTCGGTATTTGAGCGGAAAGCTCGAATCAAAAGTTTGGGAGAAAGCAGAAATGCTTCCAAGCAAAAGGAAAATGGAAAGGATTCGTTTCATGTAAGACTGGTGGTTTTGAACAAGGAAGTTAGACAAAACCAAAAATAAATCAGAAGAAGAATCCAGAAAGTCCAAGGAAGTCCTCCGTTTGGGTGAGTGGGGGCGGGCTGTAGTTCAAATTATTCGAGGTCTCGAATGACTTTTAAAACAAAGAAGCCCGATCAGGTGAATGATCAGGCTGAGTTGGTTTAGTTATCTAAAGGGCTTAATTATTTTTCTCTCGGCTTTTACCTCTGCCAGAGGACGAACTTTGAGTTCTGGCTGGAGCTGAACTGGAAGATCTTGCCGGAGAGGAAGATTTCACCTCTGTTCGGCCTTGGCTTCGAGTAGGAGCAGAGGTCCGAGTTTCGGTAGGTCTTGACGGAGCGCTTCTTACGTTTGGAGCGGATTGAGTTCGCTGCTGAGGCTGACGAACGTCCGAACTTCGAGCCGGTGCGCTATTTCTTGGATTCACCGCTTCCCGGTTGGAGGAAGGAGAAGAACTCCGAACTTGACTTTCTCGAGAAGGAGCAGGTCTGGTTTCCTGTCTGCTAGGAGCAGTTGATCTGGTGCTAGGACCTGAAGTTCCTCTAGTTCTGGTTTCCGCAGGTGCCTGCTTCAAATCAAAGCTGCCTTGATTGCCTCTACCACTTGGACTTGCCTCTCTTCTTGGGGAAGGGTTTTCGTAAGCTCCCCGATTGGTGGAGGATCCGCTGGAAGTCGCTGGGCCCACTTGTCTGCTGGAGCGAGCACTTCTGACCTCATTGGCATCCATCACCCGAGAAGGTCTTGCCTCGGCAGTTCTTCCTCTGGATTCATTGATTTCAGGACGGTAAAGTCTCACTTCATTTCTGGCAACCGCAGCTCTTCCCGGAGCTTCTGAAGATCGGATGTTGTACACAGGGACGGCTTGTCTGGTCACCCGTTCCACTTCTCTTCGGCTTGGTCCAGCGTAAACGGAATAGTTGTTATATACTACGGTATTGTTCACCACAGTAGTCCGATTGATGATTTTAATCTTGGTGCGGTGATGCGCATAAGGCGAATAGAAGCCCCAAACATTTTGATGGTAGATTCGGGCAGTTGGAATAAATACCCAGTGACGGGTTGGAATATTGATTCGAACGTTGATCGATACCCCTGGGCCAAGAGGAGCCCAGCCGTAGTATCCGCCCCCTGATCTCCAGCTTACCCAAGCCGGTGCCCACTCATAGCCAGGGATCCAAGCCCAGCTTTGGTAGTAGTCGTCAAAATACCATCTACCGTAGTGGAAGGTTGCCCATCCCCAGTCGTAATCAGAGACCCAGGTGTTGCCATATTCGGTCATTACCCAATGTCCGTTGGTTCCATAAGGATGGAAATCATCATAGACGGCAGGCAGCCAAATGTATCCATAGCGCGCATCCTTCACCCAATCTCCGAAGGGAGTCAAGGCATCGTAGAAAACTTGGAAGGAAACGCCAGAGTAAGCGTGGTTTTCAGCTTTGGCATTGAGACCTGAGCTGAAAAGCAGAATCAGGCCAAGTGCCAGTCCGCCAAGTCCGGTTTTGTTTAGGATAGTTTTCATGGTATGTATTGGTTAGCGTGAGTAAAATTTTCCCTTGTGTTTACTTCTCTTGAAAAGAAGATGCGCACATCAGTTAATTGGTTGCATCGATTAGTTCGAAAATCAGGCCAATTGATAGAAATAATTCGAAAAGTAGGGGGGTAAGGTTATTTTAATTTTGAATAAGTAGCGATCATAAAAATCTACTTTTATTAAAAATTTAAAAAAGATAAAAAATTTTATTTCAATTATTCAGGAACCTAAGGTGGGCTAAGCTCTTTTTTTGCCTTGGTCTTCTTTTTTACGGTTAAATTTTGTTTTGAGTTGGGGGGATTTGAAAAAGTATCGCTTCGAAAAAAAAATATTTTTTTTCGAAATTTTTGATTTCCACCCTCAAATCAGGTGTGGTCCATTGCGTTTTTATTTCTCCATGATCTAAAAATTGGAATTACTTAGGGATTCGAATTTCAAAAGTGGCTCCCAGATTTTTGCCTTCGCTATTCCCTTTGAGCGAACCGGAATGTCGCTCGACAATTCTTCGGCTCAAATACAATCCGATTCCTGTGCTTTCTTCGCCCAGCGTTCCCTTTCTTCCCATCTCTGTAAATCGCTTAAAAAGTCGCTCGGAGGCTGATGGAGAAAAGCCCACCCCGCTATCTTTTACTTGAATCTTGACAAAGTCTAGTTCATACCCTGCCGAAATGGTGATCTTCTGATCGGGGTTGGAAAATTTGCAGGCGTTATGAATGAGGTTTTGGAGAACTTGCCCAAAAAGTTCGGGTTCGACTTTTACGCTTAACCCTTTCGAAATCTCCAATTGAATATCCAAATTCTTTTGAGCAATCGTTCCATCAAGAGTTTCCAGTTTCTGCTGGATCAGGTCATTCAGGGAGATGATTTCTTTTTGGTCTTCGATAATTTCGATTTCCTCGCGTCGTAATTGTTCCAAAAGAAAGCCCAGCAGGTCGATTTGCTTTTGGGTTTCCTTCTGAATCATTTTCATATAATCCTCAATTTCGGGGTCTTTATTTTCGGAGATCGCCAATTCCACTAATCCCAAATTTCGATTGATCGGAGATCGTAAGTCATGGGATATCAAGTCGATCATGTCATTTTTGGCTTGCACAAATTCATCCATGGTCATCAGCGTGCTCTGCACTTTTTGCATCAAGACTCCAGCTTCATCCTTATAGGTCACGGGTAAATTGGGGAGCTCCCGTGTCCGGACATACTTCTCAAGGGCATTCTTGCTTAAGGTCAAAGGGACCAAGAGGTGGTTCAAAATGTAAAGTGTTATTCCTGTAGCGATCAGGGTAAAGATCAGGACCCAAAGGATCACCTGACCTTGACTTAACTGCCCGTGGTTTCCGAGCAGAATGTAAAAAATGATTCCAATCAAGGGAATATGAATTCCCAAAAAGGCGATAAAAAGAAACTTGTAACTGTATTTCGATAAGGGCTTAACTTGAGAAAGTGAATGGTAGATATGCATGGGATAAAATGGATAAGTAGCGACTGCTTGAGTTGAAAATTACGGGGCAAGGCATGAGATTGGATTTTTAAATAAAAGAACTGCAGTGATTTAGTAATGAATGGCAGTTTTTTCAGCCAAAATGATCCTTTAAAAGACTCATCTAAGGATTAATTCTGCCAGCTTCCCCATGTTTGAGAAACGGGATTCAGGTTTTCTAAGATTAAAAAAGTGAAGAGTTTACAGGAATGGAGATTTCGAGTTCTTGAAAAAATTAAAGGGGGTAACGTTTAGTATATGCGTAGTGCGACCGTTTAGGGAGCATTATCGCATATAAAGTGTTATGCCTTCGCCCTTCTTTTTGTCGTATTTTTCAGTGCCCAATTGCATTGAAAAAGTCTTTTAATTTTTGTCGGTCAAGTTGTCCTTCTGTCCGAACACTACTACAAAGGTCAAGCCCAAAAGGTTGAACTGTTTCGATTGCTTGTCTTACGTTGTTTTTGTTTAGTCCGCCTGCAAGGAACAAAGGAATTGGAATTGCTTTTCTTATTTCTCGGCTCAATTCCCAATTATGAGTTCGTCCTGTTCCGCCTAATTCCTTAATAGACAAGTTTGGATTTCCACTGTCTAATAAAATAGCATCCACATACTTAGATACTTCGATTGCTTCCTTTACAGAATTTTCGTCAATAACGTGAATTACTTGAACCAATTTCACATTTGGCAATTCGTCTCGCAGTGATTGATACTCTTGTTTTTCCAATTCGTCAACAATCTGAATTGTCGTAGTATTTACTCTCTTATAATGGTGGATTATGTTTTGTGGTTTTGTTTCACTCGTTAGCAAAAAAGTTGAAATAGGTGGTGGAACTGCCTTGGCAATTTGATAAATGAGTTCATCTCCAATTACACCTGGGCCACTTGGCATATGACCAACCAAACCTAATGCAGAAGCACCGTATTCAACGGCTAATTTTGCTTCTTCAATACTGCTTATACAGCAAATTTTAACTCTTGGTCTTGTCATATAATTACTTTATTTTCAATTTCTTCTGTCATTGACAAAAGGTTAAGTTTGCCGTCATATTCCGCACTAAATGCAAAAGGTTTGTTGTCAAGAATATACTTGTAAATATACCAATCAGTTTTTGGCGTTGGCACTTTCAATAAGTCTTCAAAGCCAATCCACATCAAAGTCCCTTCGTTACAATTTGGTGGTTCAACAATATCAATATCTGCGATATATACATAGCCTGTCCAATTGTATTCTGTCGGAGAGGTTTCTGTCAAAATCCCACAATACTTCATTGTATCAACTTTAATTCCTGTTTCTTCAAAAGTCTCACGTATGGCTGACTTTAAAGGACTTTCAAAAGGGTCAAGTTTGCCGCCAACTGGTGTAAAATTGTCTTTGTTTGGCTCTTTAAGTCTTTTGAGCAACAGGAATTTGTCCTTATGTCTCAGAATGCAGAGTGTCGCAACTCTCTTAAGTCCTATCGGAATTTTATTCATTCAATGTCTTTTTTTGGGTGAGGCATAACTTGTTTATTTATGCACCGTTGGTTCACTTATTTGCCGAATAATGGACAAGTTGGTGAACCATGGGTCATTTTTATTTTTTCAAATAAAACCTTCCACCTTCATCTAAAAAATACCCACTACTGGGTATTTTACAACAAGGCTAGTCTTTATTTAAAGGTTGTGTCCGTTGAGGATGGTGCCGTCTTTGACAGTTTTAAGGTAGGTGATCGCTTTGCCATCTTCGCCCACTTCGCATACCCGATAGGAAGGGAAGGGGTTTCCCCAGCTTCCTCCGAAGTGGCCTGACCATAGAAATGGCTTTTTTCGGTAGATCATTTGCCCATCGATATCATGGTCATGTCCATGGAAGGTGGCTTTTACATTGGGATAAGAAGTGACAAGATTTAAAAAATCGGTGCAAGCCACTCCATTTCTCGTCCAGTCATTCTGGGAAATGTGCACAAATACAAATACCTGGGACAGCTTCCGGTATTCCTCGAGGATGGTTTTGGTAAAATCCAGATTTGCGCAGAGGTATTCCCCCTTTTCATTGGAGCAATCTAGGAGGAGCATGCCGTAATCGTCTTTTTCGATAAATGAAAAATCAGTCGGCTGATTCATCACGCTTAGGAAGGTGCTAGGAGGTACACGGTCATGGTTGCCACGCGTGGCATACCAAGGCATCTGAAGTTGATCATATACTTTCCGCACTTCGGGAAGAAATTCGGGTTGGTCGTGAATCAAATCCCCATTAAAAAGGACAAAGTCCACGTCTTTTTCCCGGTGGATGGCCTCGATCAGATTTCGGTGGGAAGTTTCAAAATCGGTATTTGGTTGGCCCCAGTGTCCGTCAGAAGCTGTGATAAATTTGAGACGGCTGGCTTTTGGGAATTCCATTTTCCCATAGGAAATAAAAGGCATGGTCATCAAGGAAGTACTCGCTAAGGTGAGTTTTTTTAAAAATGGTCTTCGGTTCATGGTTTCAAAATAGTGAATTAGGTGGGAATAGGGAAGTTCTTTTTTACATCCCCCCGGCCCCCTTGTGAAGGGGGAGTTGCTTCTGCGTTTATCAAAGGCTTTATTTAGGGTTGGCTTGGATATTCCCAAAAGCGAGTGAGAATTATTTTAGCGCAATTCCCCCTTTTTAAGGGGGTAGGGGGGATTGCGGTTTTTGATACGAATTGCCACTTGCTAAATAAAATCAGAGATGACTCTATCAATAAATAAAGGCTGAACTCTTTCGAATCCAGCCTTCAAAGTCCTGTGATTACTTCAATTTTCTACTCCTTAGTCGTCTCAATCACTCCGCGGAAGTAGCCCACCGATTCAGCAATCCCCATAAATGGATTATCCATATTCCGCTCATGTTCCAGGCTACACACGCCTGTATAGCCTACTTTTCGAATCATTCGGACCATCGCTGGAAAATCAATAATTCCACGGCCAATCTCCAAGGAGTAACCCAATTTGGTCGGGCCAGTCACATCTTTGATGTGCATGTCAAAGACACGGGTATGGTATTTTTCCATGTCTGCAACAGGGTCTTTGCCATTTCGGGTGTCGTGCCCGATGTCCAAGCACATGCCCATTCGGGGATCTAGATCTTTGGTATGGTTCCACACTTCATCGGCATCTTGATAGATCTTGATATCCGGCCCATGCAAGTGAATGGCGAATTTGAAATCATACTCTTGTACCTTTTTTTCGACATAAGGCAGTAGCTCCACATTGGGTACGCCTACAATCAATTTTACTCCGACGCGCTTGGCATAGGCAAATGCCCGATCAACTTCCTCTTCAGATTTCATGTAAATCGGCCCAACGGCATAACCAGTCACCTCATGGGCTTTCAGTTTTTCATGGAAAGCCGCGATCTCTGCATCGGTACTGTTCATGGGTAAATGAAAATCCTTGATGCACAAATAATGCACGTCCAAAGCCTGTAAGGTTTCGAGGGTCTTGTCAAGGTCAAATCTAAAGAAGGTATAGCCAGCGATTCCTACTTTGAAGGTCTCGCCTGTTTCAGGTGGAAGTTGCGGTCCGGGTCTGGTTTCTTGGGCTTTGCTTATCGTCAGCGATAGGGCAAGCAAAAGCATCAAAAGCGTTGATTTCATGGGTTTGTGTTTGGGTTTTCAATGGTTATATGGAATCTCACTGTGATAATGACTGTCCCCGTGATTGAGGACTGGCATGCTCGATTTCATATGGGTGAGTTTGGATTCGTTCAAACAAGTTAGCAATTGCAGGCAAAAGAGGTTCTGTGGTACTGCCAAATACTGCGGAATCGTTTGCTCTAAAAAAGAGGAGAGGTAATTTCAAATTCCTGAAAACAAAAAAAGCGGAGTGGTAAACTCCGCTTAGTTCTATAATTGTTCTGGATAATTCTATTGGGTCCGAATAGTCAATTTTTCAATCTTCCCATTCAGACTTTAAATCACAATTTCTCTTCAACCCATTTTCTAGCATTTACAAACGCTTCCATCCAAGGGGTGAAGTCGTCGTTTCGTTCGCTAGGGTAATGCGCCCAGTTCCAAGGCTTCAAGCTTCGTTCGATATGTGGCATGATGGCCAGATGACGTCCGTCTTTCGAAGCGATCCCCGCTGTCGCAAAGTCAGAGCCGTTTGGATTTCCTGGATACGCTGCATAGCTGTACTTCATGGCGAAGTTGTATGCATTTTCGACTTTTGGCAAGAAGAATTTTCCTTCTCCGTGAGCTACCCAAACTCCCAATCGCTGTCCGCTCAGGCTACCAAGCATGACGGAGTTATTTTCTGGAACGGTCACATTCACAAAACTAGACTCAAATTTATGGCTGGCATTGTGAAGCATTTTTGGTTTCTGATCGTGATCTGGAGTTACCAAACCTAGTTCGATCATCAACTGACATCCGTTGCAAACTCCCAAGGAAAGGGTGTCAGGTCTTGCATAGAAGTTGTCCAAAGCTTGTTTGGCCTTAGGATTATACAAGAATGCACCAGCCCATCCCTTGGCTGAACCCAACACGTCGGAGTTGGAAAATCCACCTACAAAGACGATCATCTGAACATCGCTGAGATCTTCGCGTCCTGAGATCAGGTCGGTCATGTGAACATCCTTCACTTCAAATCCAGCCAACCAAAGCGCGTAAGCCATTTCCCGATCACCATTCACGCCTTTTTCGCGGATGATCGCAGCTTTTGCATTTCCTTTGGTAGTTCGATAAGGATCAATGCCTAGGGTATTAAATTTACCTTCCCATCCAGTGGCAAAATCATAGCTCAAGGCTTGATTTTTATAATTGTCAAATCGGTCTTTGGCTAATTTTTCACCGCTTTGCTTTCGGTCAAGGAGGTAAGAAGATTTGAACCACAAATCTCGCAAGGCGGATACCTCAAGGGTCTGAGCTTCCAAACTTACTTTACCATCCAAAGTCACTTCCGCTAATTCTACAAAGTCAATTTCTACCTGAGAAAGAAGATTTTCGACCGTGTGATCATTGGCAACTTGGATGAGGATTCCTGGATTTTCTGCAAAAAGGGCTTTAACCACATCCTTTTCACCCAATCGGGATTCCTTCACTTTCAAGCCAACTTCTTGGCTAGGGAAGCACATTTCTAGCAAGGCTGTGATAATTCCTCCCGAAGAAATATCGTGTCCAGCTAAGATTTGGCCTTGGGCGATTAACCCTTGAACGGTTTCGAAAGCTTTGGCAAAATAGGCTGAATCAGCAACCGTGGGGGTTTCTTTTCCTACTTTATTGAGTATTTGATAGAGCGAAGAACCTGCAAGTTTGGCGGAATCCTGGGAGAAATCAAGGTAAAGCACCTTGGTTCCTGCTTGAGGTAAAAGTGCCGCTTTCACGGTTTTGGTGATCTCAGCGCATTCGCCTACGGTAGAAATGATCACCGTTCCCGGAGAATATACCACCTTCCCATCAGGATACTTCTGAGTCATGGAAAGGGAGTCTTTTCCGGTTGGAATATTTACACCCAATTCAATCGCAAAGTCAGAAACAGCCTTCACAGCTCGGTAAAGACGATCATTTTCGCCCTTGTTTTTCGCAGGCCACATCCAGTTAGCTGAAAGGGAAACACCCCTTAATCCATCCTGAACCGGCGCAAAAATCAAATTGGTTAGTGCTTCTGCGATTGCCAGTCGGCTCCCTGCTTCAGGATTAGCCAACGCAGCCACTGGCGCATGTCCAATCGAGGTTGCAATTCCTTTGTTGCCTGTAAAGTCAAGCGCCATTACTGCCACATCGTTCAATGGCAACTGAATTTCTCCGACAGTTTGTTGTGTAGCCACTCGGCCAGTTACAGATCGGTCCACTTTGTTGGTCAACCAGTCCTTGCAAGCAACTGCCTCCAGTTGAAGAACTTCTTGGATGTATTCAGTTAGTTTACCGGCCTCATAGTCTGCTTCAGAGAAGGACGCTTCTTGTCCGCTTTGATCTTCCAAAACTGTCTTAGGAGAGGATCCAAACATGTAAGCCAAATCCCAATCCACTGGCTTTTCGCCTGTTTTTTGGTTTTCAAACTTGAAATGCATGTCTCCGGTCGTCTCACCAACTACATAGAATGGTGCTCGTTCCCGATCTGAAAGTTGCTTGAGGGTATCAATATTTTCTTTTCCTACGACGAGTCCCATTCGCTCTTGAGATTCATTTCCGATAATCTCTTTTGCGGAAAGTGTTGGGTCTCCTACAGGAAGCTGATCGATGTGGATGGTGCCTCCCGTGCTTTCTACCAGTTCAGATAGACAGTTTAGGTGTCCTCCGGCTCCATGGTCATGGATGGATACAATCGGGTTGTTTTCGCTTTCGGCCATCGCGCGAATCACGTTTGAAACCCGCTTTTGCATTTCTGGATTTGATCGCTGGATGGCGTTAAGTTCGATGGCATTCGAAAGTTCACCGGTATTCAAGGAAGAAACAGCTGACCCCCCCATTCCAATTCGGTAATTGTCGCCACCCATGATAACGATCTGGTCCCCGGCTTTTGGCTCTCCTTTTTTGGTGTAATTGGCATTGGTAAAGCCAATTCCTCCAGCCAGCATGATCACTTTATCGAATCCGAATTGCTTGTCGTTTTCTTCGTGTTCGAAAGTCAAAACTGAACCAGCAATCAATGGCTGACCAAATTTATTTCCAAAATCTGAGGCTCCATTTGAAGCTTTGATCAGGATGTCCATTGGAGTTTGGTAGAGCCAAGGTCGCTCAGAAAGATTCTTCTCCCAGCTCCTTCCTTGTTCCGATCTGGAATAGGAGGTCATGTAGACGGCAGTGCCAGCCAATGGAATAGACGCGGTACCACCCGCCAATCGGTCACGGATTTCACCCCCTGAACCAGTTGCAGCTCCGTTGAATGGCTCAACAGTCGTCGGGAAGTTGTGTGTTTCCGCTTTTAGAGAAATGACGGTGTCAATTTCTCTTGGCTCGAAAAAGTCAGCTTGATGTTGTGTTTTTGGAGCGAATTGCTGAATTCTTGGGCCTTGGATAAAGGCCACATTGTCCTTGTAGGCCGAAGCAATTCGGTTTGGATTTTTCTTGGAAGTTTCTTTGATCAATTGGAAAAGCGTCATTGGCTTTTCTTCTCCATCGATAACAAAGGAACCGTTGAATATTTTATGACGGCAGTGTTCGGAGTTTACTTGAGAAAATCCGAAAACTTCAGAGTCCGTAAGCGGACGGCCGAGCTGCTTGGAGACATTTTCCAAGTAATCCACCTCTTCCTGGCTTAGTGCCAATCCTTCAGATTTATTGTAGGAAGCGATGTCGGTGATCGCTTTGATAGGCTCTGGCTGAAGGTGGATGTCATAGATTTCTTGGTCGAGTCCAACGTATGCTTTCTGAAGCATAGGGTCGATCTGTTCACCTTCTTGGATAGGGAAAAACTCCTCGATACGCTGGATTCCCTGAATTCCCATGTTCACCGTGATTTCTACGGCATTCGTAGACCAAGGGGTGATCATTTCTTTTCGAGGTCCGGAATATTTTCCGGCCACTTTTTCGCCTGGGATTAACTGGGCTTCGCCAAAAAGCCAGGTGAGTTTTGAAAGGTCTTCAGTGCTAAGAGGGTGTGGAACTTGAACTCCGTAGATGAGTTTCTGAGGGGATTCAAAGAAGAAAATCATGTCCTTGGGCTGGTAAGTCGCAAAGGTAAGGAATTGGCAGGTAGAATGGAAAATCGTCAAATTGAAAAATGGTTCTTGGATCGAGTTTTCTTGATTGTTGGATCAGAATTGCTTCTTAGTCGCTTTGGTAAGCTAGTTGGTTGTTTACCTATGTCTTTAAATCTAGGGTTTGAATCAAATGCCCCTTCTAGGAAATGGAATACAGTTTTGAGGGTTTAGAGTTCCCCGCGCCAATTTAGAAAAGGGAAGACAATGATGGTAGAAATGCTATTTATTATCAAAAAAATATAAGAAGGCTTAATGGGGTTTTGGTAAAATTTTAGTTTGTTAAAAGGGTGATAGTAGATTTAATGTTTTGAAATACGATTATTTTTCAGAATAAAAGCAATATCATTTTGTTTTCTATTCGAATTCCAAATAAAATTTTTTGAAAAAACCTTGGAAACTTTGGAACAATTGAAAGTTTCCATAGTTTTGTAGTCAAATTTGAACGGAATTGACAACGCGAGAAAGAATTTTGGAAATAGCTACGGAGCAGTTTTCCCGTTTTGGGGTCCGTACAGTGACCATGGAGGATATTGCCCGGCAGATTGGAGTCTCAAAAAAAACCATCTATCAGGAGTTTGCTGATAAAAAGGATTTAGTAAAGGAGGTTTTTTCCAGGATCTTGGAATTAGACCGGAAGAAACTTGCCTTCATCCTTGAGGAAGAAGATGGCGTGATCGAGCATTTAGTTAAAACCTCTCGAATGATGCGTGAGCGTCTCAGTTCGATGAATCCTATGGTAATCATGGAGGTTCAGAAATATTTTCCCGAGGCTTGGAAGATGTTTGAGGAATTTAAGGAGACAGTCATTATGAATGATTTGGTCCGAATGATCGAGCGGGGAAAAGAGCTCGGCTATTTTCGTCCGGAAATCGATTCAGCCATCTTGGCAAAAGTTCGTGTCAACCAGATTACGAATGCTTTTGATCCGATGAATTTTGCAAATCCCGACTACAACCTGGTCGAGGAGCAAGTAGTGCTTATGGATCATTTTCTCCATGGGATTTTTACAGAAAAGGGCCGTCAGGCTTACCAGTCACAGAACCAACGATTTGAAAATATAAATTAACTATGAAGAATTACCTACTGATTTTGGCCTTTTTGGGGCTGGGTGTGGGGCAGGTGCATGCACAAGAAGTCGTTCAGTTGACGCTGAAAGACGCCTTGGAGTATGCGATGGAAAACAACGTAAACACCAGAAATGCCAGATTGGAAACCTTGGTTTCTAAGGCGACGATCAAGGAAACCACTGCCACAGGTCTTCCTCAGATTACGGGTGCATTCAACTTGGATTACAATCCGAGTATTCCGGTGGTGTTCCTTCCGAATGAACCTCCTTTTGGAAATCCTGACATCCCTGGAGATGTGATTCCAGCAAGATTCGGGATTAGCTACTCTTCAGGCTTGGCGGTCAATGTCAAGCAAATGATCTTTAACGGGTCATTTTTTGTCGGCTTGAGAGCGGCTAGAACATTGGAACAACTGACTGATTTTGACCTTAAAAAGGCCGAAAATGATGTGGTCGAAAATGTGAAGAAAGCCTATTTCGGTGTATTGGTGAGCCAAGAGCGAGTGAAATTGGGAAAGGCTAATTTGGCGAGATTGGATACGCTTCTTAAAGAAACCAAAGCATTGAATGAAGCTGGATTTGCTGAGAAAATTGAGGTTTCCAGAGTTCAAGTTCAGCGAAACAATGCCTATACTCAGTTTGAGCAAAGTATAGCAGCCTATCAGATCAGTCAGCAAATCCTAAAGCTTCAGATGGGTATGCCAATGGATTACGAGTTGGCTTTGACTGAGACGCTTACCGAATTAAATCCAGCGGCAGAGATTCAGGAATTATTGACCACAGAAGCAAGTGGACGAGTGGAAATGAATCAATTGGAAACCAACATTGAATTGGCCAAACTGGATTTGAAAAACAATCTAGTGCAATACATGCCGACTATTGATTTGAATGGAAACATCAGAAGATCAGGAGCTGGAAATGAACTTAATCGAGTGTATAACAAACAAAATTGGTTTGGTAGCTCCCTGATCGGGATATCGATGAGCATTCCAATTTTTGATGGATTGGCTAAATCTGCCAGAATCCAAAAGAACAGAATCCAGATTTCTCAACTAGAAAATCAGCGAAACTTCTTGACAGAAAGCTTTAAGAATGAAGTGTTTACTGCCAAGACGAATTTGAAAAATGACTTCGATTTGCTGGAAGTTCAGCGCGAAAATCTTGATTTAGCAACAGAGGTCTTCCGAGTTGCAAAAGTGAAATACCAAGAAGGAGTAGGCTCCAATCTTGAAGTAGTAGATGCCGATGCCGCTTTGATTCAGGCAGAAATCAACTACCTCGGAGCGATCTACGATGGACTGATTTCCTTGGTAGAATTAGAAAAAGCCCTTGGTCTTTTGAAGGCTGATTTGACAAACTAAACCAACCCCATTTCCTTAAACACCTTTCATTCATTATGAAACCTATCAAGAGATTTTTGACTGTATTCGCTTTAGCCGGATTGACCTTCGCTTGTAGCAAGGATGAGTTGGCGACTAAAAAAGCAGAATTAGAGTCCCTAAAGGCAGATCTAGCCAGCATTAATACTGAAATCAAAACCTTGGAGGAGGAGATTTCAAAGCTGGATCCTGAATTTGCAGCAGCAAACAAAAAATCCATCCTCATCACTACCGCTCAAGCTCAGAAAACTGAATTTGTTCATTTTGTGGAGGTAACCGGTTCGGTTCTTTCCAAAAAGAATGTCAGTGTTAGCGCTGAGACTGCCGGTCGAGTGATTGAAGTTCCGGCCATCGAAGGAATGCGCGTAACCAAAGGCCAAGTATTGGCTCGAATTGACGCAGAATCTATCCAAAGAAGTATTGACGAATTGGAGACCAATCTCAATTTGGCAAAAACCATTTTTGAAAAGCAGGAGCGTCTCTGGAACCAAAAGATTGGAACCGAAGTCCAGTACCTTGAAGCCAAAAGCCGCAAGGAAGGACTCGAGAAAAGTCTTGCCGGCTTAAAAACACAATTGGATAAATCGATCATTCGTGCGCCATTCAATGGAACAATCGAGACGGTTCAGGTAAGATTGGGAGAGTTGGTTCAGCCAGGTACCCCAGTTTTCCAATTTGTGGGAGAAAGCGATTTATTTATCGAGGCTGATATTTCAGAGAGCTTTATTGGGGTATTAGCTAAGGGTGATTCGGTAGAGGTAAGTTTCCCTTCTATCAATAAAACGATCCAAACGAAAGTGTCTGCAGTAGGATCCATCATTAATCCAAACAACAGAACATTTAAAGTTGAAGTGTTTCTTCCTGCTATTTCGGAGGTAAAGCCTAATATGATTACGGTATTGAAAATCCAGGATTATAAAAACCCGGCGAGCGTGGTTGTTCCAGGACATTTGATTTTGTCAGATACCAGAGGTGACTATGTATTTACTGTCGAAAATGGCTCTGCGAAGAAGAAATATGTGAAGCGTGGAATGGCCTATAAAGATCAAACCGAAATTTTAGAAGGCTTGACTGGAAGTGAGCAACTCGTGGACAAAGGTTTCCGAGAAGTAGGGGATGATTTCAGTGTAACCATTGCGGAACAGTAAGCCATGACAGATTTTCAAAAATCAAAGACTATCCGTGAGTTTGGGTTGTCCTCCTTCAGTGTGGACAATTCTACTTCCGTGGTCATTTTGACCCTGATCATCACGGTTTTGGGCTTGGGAGCCTACCGAACCATGCCTAAGGAAAGTTTTCCGGAAATTGTGATTCCTACAGTATATGTGGGAACTCCTTACCCGGGTAACTCGCCGGTGGATATGGAAAACCTGATTACACGTCCTATCGAGAAGGAATTGAAATCCCTCAACAACGTGAAGGATATCAAGTCTACTTCAGTTCAAGATTTTTCATCCATTGTCATTGAGTTTACCCCTGGGGTAGAAATTTCCAAGGCAATTCAGGATGTAAAGGACGCCGTAGATAAATCCAAGAGTGAGCTTCCTTCTGATCTAGATCAAGATCCGAATGTTTTGGAGGTTAACACCTCCGATTTCCCGATCATGAACGTGAACATTTCTGGTCCTTATTCGGAGCAGGAACTGAAGAAGTTTGGGGAATATTTGGAAGATGCGATCGAAAAGCTTCCTGAAATTTCTAAGGCTGATCTAGCCGGTACCGTAGAGCGAGAAATTCAAATCAATGCTGATCCGTATAAAATGGAGGCAGTAGGGGTGAGTTTCTCGGATATTTCTGGTGCTATTCAATCCGAAAACTTAACCATTTCTGGCGGCAGCATTCGGACCGGAGAATTTGAGCGAACACTCCGGGTAGATGGGGAATTCTCTGATCCTAAAGAGCTGTTGGACATCATTGTCAAGACGGATCAAAATAAGATTGTTTACCTACGTGACGTTGCAGAAGTTAAGGATACGTTCAAAGACCGGACTTCCTATGCCCGAAGCAAAAACCTTCCTGTGGTAACGATCAATGTGACCAAGCGAAGTGGTGAAAACTTGCTCGATGCTGCGGATAAAATCAAAACCTTAATTGATAATGCGAAGACCAATCGTTTTCCAAGCAATTTGGAAATCAGCATTACCAATGATCAAAGTAAGCAAACGCGAACCCAAGTAGCGGATTTGGAAAACTCCATCATCTTCGGGATCATTCTGGTGGTTTTGGTGTTGATGTTTTTCATGGGATTCCGAAACGCCCTTTTTGTGGGTTCGGCGATACCATTGTCCATGTTTATCTCCTTCCTGATCCTCAATTCATTTGGAATTACCCTCAACTTGATGGTGTTATTTTCCTTGATTTTGGCTTTGGGGATGTTGGTGGATAATGGAATTGTGGTAGTCGAAAATATCTACCGACTCATGCAGGAGGGAAAATCTCCCATGCGTGCAGCCAAGGAGGGTGTCGGTGAAGTGGCATGGCCGATTATTTCTTCTACAGCAACTACTGTAGCGGCATTCTTACCTCTTGCTTTTTGGGAGGATATCGTGGGAGAATTTATGAAGTTCCTTCCGATTACCTTGATTATCGTCTTGTCCTCTTCCTTGTTTGTGGCCTTGGTGATCAATCCAGTGATGACCTCCATGTTTATGAAAATCGATGAGGTCGGAAAGGAAAAGCCTAAGCGAAAGCCAATTATTGTGGCGGGGATTTTCTTGACTCTGGCTGTAATTTTCTATTTGGTACAATGGACTGCAATGGGTTCTCTTTCTCTTGTAGCTTCTTTGTTGACTTTATTTAATGTGTTTGTCCTTCGCAAAGCAATTCTTTGGTTCCAAAGTGTACTTTTAGTCAAGTTGGAGAATGCTTATGAAGCTACCTTGAAGTATGCATTGAGTGCCAAGCGTCCTTACTTTGTATTTGGTGGAACCTTCCTTTTGTTGATCGTATCGGTAGGCTTGCTTTTCGTAAGAGCTCCAAAGGTTCTGTTCTTCCCAGATAACCAACCACAATTGGTCAATGTCTTCGTGGAATTCCCGATCGGAACGGACATCGAGGCAACCAATGCTTTTGTAGACCAGATGGAAGACGAAATGATGGTTGCCCTGAATCCATATCAGGATATTATTGAGTCTGTTATTTCTCAGGTGGGACAGGGAACCAGTGATCCAACTGAAGGACCTAGCCAACAAGCTACACCTCACAAAGCAAAGATTACCATTGGATTCGTGGATTACATCGATCGTCAAGGTATTGATACCAATGATGCGATGGAGGCTATTCGTGATTTGGTAGTCAAATATCCTGGTGTTTTGATCACAGTGAACAAACAGCGAAATGGACCTCCGGTGGGTAATCCGGTGAACATTGAGTTTGTAGGGGAGGACTTTGAGCAGTTGATTGCATTTGTAGAGCAAACCAAAAATTACCTTGAAGGACAAAACATTGCTGGTATCGAGGAACTAAAGACTGACTTGTCCTTGGGAAGCCCTGAGCTAGTGGTGCACATTGACCGAGAAAAAGCAAGACGATTTGGCTTATCTACCTCTCAAATTGCCACGGATTTGAGAACCTCACTCTTTGGTCTGGAAGTTTCCAAATACAAAGAAGGGGAAGATGATTTCCCAATTCAATTGAGATTATCTGAAGACTATCGCTATGACATTAGCACCTTGGTGAATAAAAAAATTGGATTCAGAGATAAGTTTGGAAACAAGCGTGAAGTTCCGATTTCTGCAGTGGCAGATATTGAGTATGGATCCACCTATGGCTCAGTGAAGCGAAAGGATTTGGAAAAAGCGATCACCATGTTCTCCAATGTTTTGGATGGCTACAATGCTACAGAAATTAATGCCCAAATCAAGCAAATAATGGATAGCTATCAAGTTCCGGATGGCATCACAGTGAAATACACTGGGGAGCAAGAGGAGCAGGCTAAATCCATGCAGTTCTTGATTGGAGCATTGGGGATCGCAGTTTCTTTGATCTTCTTGATTATTGTGGCTCAGTTTAATTCTGTAGCGAGTCCATTTATTATCATGACCTCTGTATTGTTCAGTACGATTGGGGTATTCTTAGGTCTAGTGATTTTCAACATGGATTTTGTCGTAATCATGACAGGAATCGGAATTATATCCCTTGCTGGGGTAGTAGTTAACAATGCCATTGTATTGATTGACTACACCAATCTTGTTCGAATTCGAAAGCGTGAGGAAAAAGGAATCAAGCATGGTGAATATTTAACCTATGAAGACTTGCTAGACAGTATCATTGAGGCAGGTAAAACCCGTCTTCGACCTGTTCTTCTAACCGCTATTACAACAGTCCTTGGATTAATCCCATTAGCCATCGGAATGAATATCAATTTTAGTACGCTATTGAGCGAATTTGATCCTCAATTCTATGTTGGTGGAGATAATGCAGCCTTCTGGGGACCGATGGCATGGACCGTGATTTTTGGGCTAACCTTTGCCACGCTCATTACGTTAGTGATCGTACCAGTCATGTATTTGTTGACAGATAAGCTTTCAATGAGCCTGCGCAAGTTAAAAGCATGATTGATTTAAGGTTGGTGGTTTTTTAAAGAAAACCTCCGGGGCAATGTCCCGGGGGTTTTTTGCTTTTTATGGCGAGGATACTTTCTTTCTGTTAATTTCGCATTCCCAAAAAAGGAAATGACATGCAAGAGTTGAAATGGTATGTGATGTACACGGCCTCCCGATCTGAAAAGAAAGTTGCTGAAAGGCTTCGGGAAAATGGCTTGGAAGTCTATTTGCCAATCGTGGAGGAATTGAGACAATGGTCGGATCGCAAAAAGAAAGTTCAGCGCCCACTTTTTAATGGCTATGTGTTTGTAAAAACCAACCGAAACAAACTTTGGGAATGCCTTCAAGTCCCCGGAGCGGTGAAGTTTGTCCACTTCTCTGGAGCTCATGCAACTATTCGCGAAGAGGATCTGGATACGATCAAGCGTGTGGTTACTACGGGAGTGGCAGTGGAGACCGATGGCTCAGAAATTGAACCCGGAGAAAAAGTTAAAGTAATGGGCGGTCCCCTTCAAGATATGGTTGGAGAGTGTATCGAGAAAGGAAATAAGGACTACTTCCTGATTCGAATCCCAGGGATTTACCAAAATATGTTGATTACTATTGAGCGTAAATTTCTTCAAGTTTTACCTAACTAGAACTAGCAATTCATCAAAATCAAAACAGCTTTCCAAGTTTTTGGAAAGCTGTTTTGATTTTATCTTGATTCGAAATTTTCGGATGCTTTATTCGCGCTCTTTCGGAATGAAAAATCTTCGGTAGACGATCTGTGCTTGGAATAAATGATCCCCCCAGCGATTAAACCCTACGCTTCCATCCAAATTATCCGAAAAGGTCCAAAGCATGGTTCCTTCTCCGGAAATATCAGAATAAGGTCCCAATCGTAAGCTCAATCCAGCCCGAACTGGTACATATCCAGTCGTGATATTTGATTTTAGAGGTTTTTCTTCAAGACTAAAAGATTTGGTTTGTTCGGTTGCCACTTGCATGACACCAAGGCCTACACCTCCGTAAAGATTGACTTTGGTGCGGTACATATGGTTTTGAAATGGGATAAGGTAAAAAGAAGGCATCATGTCAAAGTAATAGGCAGGGCCTTTGGCTGTAAATGAGGCATTTGCGAAATACCATTGGTCGGTTACCGCTACACTTGGATTGCCACCGCTACTGATCCACTGAATTCCAGTGGTAGTTCGAAGCTCTATCATTGAGGTCAACTTCTTGGTAAGAGCTAATGAAAAGGCAGGTTTAATTGCGAAATTCATGCTTCGGTATTGCCCTCCATTGTCCAGATAAGCGAAAGATGGTCCAAGACCAATAGTTACAATATGGTCTCTAGAGTTTCGCTCTCGATAAAAATTTTGTGCAGAGATACTTGTGCTGTATAGAAAAAGGATAAAGAATATCCAAGGGGCTAGGGCTTTCATTTTTCCTCGGTCTTGGTTTAGAAAATCAACTGGTACTTCGGGTTCGGCAACAAATATGCCAAGGGTAATTCCCAACAGCTTTCTTTCTGTCCTTTAATTAATCTTCTTCAAAGGCCTTTTGAATTTCCTCTTCCGTAGATCGAAGTTTGGTGCGGCAAGTTTTTACCAATGCGGCTGCTTCCTTGACTAAATCTGCTAACTCATCCACGGATTTGCTTCCTTCTTCGAGTTGAGCCAAAATACTTTCCAATCGTTCCAAAGATTGGCTGTAGGTTAGATCCTTCATTTCTTTTCAATTTGAGTGATGGTACTCGTTAAAATCATTTTTTCAGCATACGTTTTTAAGGTAGCTCCTTCGGTAATATCTCCAGAACCGATAGGGCTTCCATTCACTTCCGAGCGCGTATAGCCTCTTTTGAAAATCGCTTCTGGGTCTAGTTGCCGAAGTTGGGATTCGAGAAAAGTAAGTTTAGCTTCCTGTTGATCCAAGAGGAGCTTGGTGCTTTTTTTTATGCCTCGAGCTAAATTATCCAATTCGACAGTTTGGATTTTTAGGGTAGAATTTGCTCCCATAAGAATTCGCTTCGAAAGAGTCGTAATCCGATCTGTGTTGGAATTCAGCATTTGCATACTTTTTCCCCGAAGTCTCAATTCTAGTTGCTGGATTTTGGTAGATTCTTCTCGGAGTTTAGATCGAGTGGCTCGATCCAACCGACGAAGGCTTAAACCAAGATTTTCCTCAAAGATCCGAAAGCTTTCTAGGATAAATTCCGCAACCGCAGTGGGAGTTTTCAATCGGGTATGCGCCACCAAATCTGCAATGGTTTCATCTCGTTCATGGCCAATTCCAGTCAAGACTGGGATGGGATATGCCGCGATTTTTTTGGCCAATTCATAGTCATCAAAACAATCCAAATCTAATTGAGCTCCGCCTCCTCGAATTAGGATTACGGCATCAAAGGTCCGGTTTTCTGATTGGAATAGGATCTTGTCCAAGGCTGAAATCAAGGTTCCAACAGCTTCATTTCCTTGCATAAGGGAAGGGAAAAGTTGGTGGCTCACTTGATAGCCGTAGCCATTTTGATCCAATTGGTTGATGAAATCACCGTATCCTGCGGCGGTAGGGCTTGAGATTACGGCAATTCTTTGGATGACGATCGGAAGAGGCAAATTCCCATTTAGTCGAAGTAATCCTTCCCGAGTCAAGCGATCGATTGTTTCCTGCCGAATGCGAGATCGCTCTCCCAATGAAAACGAGGGATCAATGTCCTTAACCGTAATGCTCAGACCATACAGTGGGTGAAAATTGACCGAAACCTGAGCCAAAACCTTCATCCCATTTTTGAGACTGGTTCGGGTAATAGATTCAAACTTGGCAGCTATCGTCCGATAGTTAAACTGCCAAATATTGCCACGGATTTTTGCGAGCAGTTTATTTTCCTGCTTTTCAACTAGCTCAAAATATGCGTGTCCTTGTGGGGCTACTCGAAAGTCCGCCAATTCACCTACCACCCAAAAAACAGGAGCAAGTTCTGATTCAAGTACCTGCTGGATTTGTTGGGTTAGTTGACTGACGGAAAGAGGATTCATTGAATTAAAGTTTTGCGGCGGCTTTGATTTGTCCGCTCAATTCAAGGCTAGCTTTTAGCATCGGAAGCCTCACTTGGTCACTGCTCAGGATTCCAAGGTGGGAAAGAAGATTTTTGATTCCTACTGGATTTCCTTCCAAATACATCAAGCTATTCAATTTTAAGAGGGAAAAAGCAGCCGCCAAAGCTTCTTTTTCATCACCCTTGGTTAGGGTGGCAAATGTTTCTGGATAGGCATTGGCCAAAACAGAAATGACCCCACTTCCTCCAATGCTCATTATGGCCTTCGTTAATAAATCATCGCCAGAAAGGAGCAAAAAGTCATGTGGCATCTCTGCTGCAATCTGCATGCATTGCTCTAAGTTTCCGCTGGCTTCTTTCATCCCAATGACGTTGGGATGGTGAGAAAGCGTCAAGGTGGTCGACGCATTCATATTTGACATCGTCCTGCCGGGAATATTGTACAACATCACAGGAACAGGAGACGCATCAGCTACTGCGGTATAATGGGCAATAATACCGGCTTGACTCGGCTTATTATAATAAGGACTTACGGAAAGAATACCTGCAACTCCCGTGAAATCGGTGTTTTGAATTTCTTCAATAACTGATTGGGTGTTGTTTCCGCCAATTCCAAGCATAACAGGTACTCGGCCACCATTGTATTCAAGACAAGCTTTGAGAACCAATTTCTTTTCAGATGAGGAAAGAGTAGCAGCCTCTCCGGTGGTACCGAGAACTACCAAATAATCCACACCGCCTGAAATGACATGATCCACCAGCTTTCGAAGACTGTTAAAGTCAATCGAATGGTCTTCGTGAAATGGAGTGACTAGGGCTACGCCGGTGCCTTTGAATGCGTTCATGGTTTTAGGTTTGTTAGGGCTGCAAAGATACAGCCTTGCTTTGTTTTTGAACTCCGTTTGTAGAAAAAAACGGGTTTAAACCATTTAAACTATGATTTCAGCGAAAATAGGGCGGTTTTTGAGTGAAAAAAGGGGGATAGATTTGGGCTAAAAATAAGATGGGACCTGTTCAGTAAACAGGTCCCAAATCAATCAAACGGCAAATAATTAATCAAAACCAAACAACAAAGTTTTTATACAGCCCACTGAAGTTCGGGGAGGTAGGCCGTTGAAATGCGATTCTGGATAAATGAGGCCCATTTTTTAGCGATGGCATATTCATCAGCAAGGTGGTGAACCTCATCCTCATCGTAGATAGGAAGGCTCTTTGATCCTTTTTTACTGTCTTTGAAGTGGAGGACCAAATCAAGGTATTCGAGCTTTTGTCTTTTTTCCTGGCGATGCTTGATTTCTCTAAAATGGCTATCAAGACTTACGTGGTCCACTTGGCTTAAATCCACCACGGTTTGAACCGGGAAATGCCCATGTCTACAATAGACCAAGATGTTTTTTTCCAAATCTATCCCGAGGGTGTAATGGTTTCTCCAACTCTGGACTTTGTCCAAGTGGATGTTTTTGGATTGGGTAAATTCCTCAAAATTGGGACAAGCTGGTTTGTCTTTCTTTCTAGGTTGATAAATATGAATGAGGTAAGGAAGGCTGACAAGCAGCAATCCTGCAGATGCTAAAAGCACCTCTGCGGTTGTAATTTCCATGGTTTTAAGAATAATGAGTTGATAATTGATTTTTCAGCAGGAGAAAATCAACTCATTTACCAAGTATGGAAAAAGTAAAAGAAGGTGGTTTTGACGTCAAAAAGTGGGGCTGAATCCGAGTAGTGTGGATTCAGAAATTGACTTTTAAAACAACGCGTTAGAGGATATTCCTGAAGGGAGAAATTGCCAAAAAAAACTTTTGATTCTGCTTCAAATCCGGAGGATTCTGGAAGAGTACCTAATTCATTTCCATCGTGTTCTCCGATTTCAAGAACTGTTTGTTTGGAGAATTCCTGCTCAGCTTGGGACTTTGCCGGAAATAAAACCATGAGCGACAAACCCAAAATCCATTGGGTGAGCAAGAGGGCCGATGTGATTTGTCGCTTCATCAGCATCTAGTTACGAAAATTCTTTATCGGATGTCAAAAATGTATTGTTAATTTTTATGTATGGGAATTTCTGCTGCTCTTTCTTGGTGTTAGTTGCTTTGGATCATTTTTAAAAAATCTTCCTCTGATATTAGTGGAATGCCCAGTTTAATGGCTTTTTCTTTCTTGCTAGGTCCCATTTCTTCTCCTTCAATAATGAAGTCCAGATTTTTGGAAACTGAAGAAATATATTGACCTCCATGAGCCTGAACGAAACCCACGATTTCATCCCGCTTGAAATTTTGCAATTTTCCAGAAGCTAAAATCCGCTTTCCAGCCAAGGCATTTCCTAATACTTGTTCCTCTCGATGCTCGATTTCAAATTTTAATCCATGAGCCTTCAGCCGAGCAATGTGTTCGAGGTTTTCTGATTGTGCGAAAAACTCCCTGATGCTGTGAACCAGCGTTTCGCCTACTCCATTGATTTCCAAAAGTTGTTCGTCGCTGGCATCTTTTAATTTGTCAATGCTTCCAAAGTGCTTCGCTAAAAGCACTGCTGTATTTTCACCGATATTTCGAATACCCAAAGCGAAAAGCACCTTTTCAAAAGGTTGTTCCTTGGATTTGAAAATTCCCTCCATCATGTTGGAAATGACACCTTCTTGGAAGGTGTTGGCCTTGAGTTTTTTGATTCTTTCCTGAATTTCTACAGGAAGGTCCAGATTGAGTTCGAGGAGAATCATATGGACCGTGCCGTGCTTTTTACTCGCCTCAAGGATTTGCTCAAAGCTGGTTCTCCTTCCCAGAAAAATTTCCAAGACTACAGCCACTGGGACATAGTCTTCCACCTTCATCAACTCTAGGTGTTGATCTAGATTTTGAAGGAGGTAGTCGATCATTCCAACATTGGCAGGAACTTTTTTCTTCCAAGCTCTGATCTGAGCTTGAAAACCTCGAAGCTGATCTCGGAGGGGGAGATGGGCCGTTTCGGTTAAATAATCCTGAATTTGCTTATATGAAATTCCCTCGGTAAGGGCGAATAAAGCCTTGTCCAATCGGATATATAGCAGTCCAGAAACTTCCCGTTCGTATTGATCTTGGCTCATTTCCAGGCCAAGCAAATCTTGCTGCTTGTTTTCCAAATCGTAGATATCGGCGTAGCTGCTGATAAACCCTTGATCGATCAAAGCACGAATCCGCTCCGTGCCCAATGAATCAATATCCATCGCTCGCTTATGGACAAAATGCTCGATTTTCCCCAAGACCTGAGGAGGGCAGCTCTGGGCATTCGGACAATAGTGTTTTGCTTCCCCTTCTTTTCGGATAAGTCCAGTTCCACATTCCGGACAATGTTCGATATAATGGACAGGATGTGCTCCTATTTTTCGCTTAACTGGATTTACTCCGGTGATTTTTGGGATGATTTCCCCGCCTTTCTCCACAAAAACAAAATCCCGCTCATGGATATCGAGCCGTAGAATTTCGTTGGCGTTGTGAAGGGACGCTCTTTTGACAGTTGTACCAGCCAACTGAACTGGAGCTAGATTAGCTACTGGGGTAATCGCACCAGTACGGCCCACTTGATAGGTGATGGAAAGGAGCTCGGTTTCGGCGCTTTCCGCCTTGTATTTGTATGCGATGGCCCATCTGGGATTTTTGGCTGTGAATCCCAATTCTTCCCGTTGATCGTAATCGTTGATTTTGAGGACCACGCCATCGGTATCAAGAGGAAGGGTGAATCTTTGTTCTCTCCAATCCTCGATATAATTCAAGACTTCTTGAATGGTAGATGCTTTTCGATAGGTAGGGGAGACATTGAAGCCCCAGCTTTCGATCAAGTGGATCGCTTCATCGTGTTTGGATATTCCCAGATCTTCACCCAAAAGCTGGTAAAAATAGCAGTTGAGTCTTCGCTTGGCGACAACACTGCTGTCCTGCATTTTGAGTGTACCTGAGGCGGCATTTCTTGGATTAGCTAGAAGAGATTCGCCTTTTTGCTCACGTTCGGCATTGATTTTTTCAAATTCCTTGAGTGGAAGAAAAATCTCCCCTCTCACTTCAAATTTGGCAGGGACATTCGCCGCATGGATTGCCAAAGGGATGTTTCGAATTGTCTTTACATTCGCAGTCACATCGTCTCCTTTGGTTCCGTCGCCTCGGGTCACCGCACGGACTAGCTTGCCGTTTTCATACACCAAGGAGATTGCCACACCGTCAAATTTCATTTCGCAGAAGTACTCGAAGTTTTGATGGCCAAGACCTTTGATCACACGCTCGTCAAAAGCCTGGAGTTCTTCCACAGTATACGTGTTTCCAAGTGATAGCATTCGGTATTCATGCTCCACTGTCTGAAATTCCTTGGTGATCGAACCCCCAACTCGCTGACTAGGACTTTCTGGAGAAAGCAAATCCGGAAAACTGGTCTCCAATTGAATCAATTCCTCAAGCAAACGATCAAAGTCAAAGTCCGAAATTTCAGTCCGGCTCTCTTGATAATACAATTGGTTGTGGTAATTGATTTCTTTGGTCAATTGGGCAATTCGTTTCGCAGCTTCAGCGTGTGTCATGTGGCAAAAATTAGGAGGGTAAAAATAGGAGGTTTAGGGTGAGTTGGAAAATTGCGGGGTTTGAAAGTTAGACGCTAGTTAAGAATAGAAGATATCAATTTGTAGTCTCGCTCATTTTCTAAAATCAGGTACAAGTTTCTTAATTGAGCCATAGGCAGAAATAAACTAGAAAAGGAAGTTCTTTCAATTGAAGTGATGGATCGTGTTTATCTTTGTTTAAATCTCATGGCAATGACAAAGAAGAGCTCAGTTGAGGGAAAAATATTGGATTCGGCCTATGCTTTATTCCTAAAGAATGGCTACCGACATACCACCATGGACGATATCGCCCAAAGCTTGGGAATGAGTAAAAAGACCCTTTACAATTATTTTCCGGGGAAGTTGGAATTGCTTTCCGCTTGCTTTGAAGTCTTAAAAACCAAATTGACTGCCAAGGTTGAAACCATTTTGGAGAATCGGTACATCTCTTTTCCACTGAAGTTAAAGTCTTCTTTGACTGTAGTCGCTACCCACTTGGCGCCGATCAATCCTGAACTTTTCGAGGATTTGAGAGAGTTTGCGCCTGAGATTTGGAAAGATCTCACCGATTACATCAATGAGTCTGCTTATGAGCGATTTTCCAAACTGATTCAGCAGGGAATAGATCAAGGATTAGTTAATCCGAGGATTCCTGTGAGTTTGATTGTGATGCTTTATGCTGCTTCAGTTCAATGTTTATTGGATCCAAAATTTTACGAGAAGTTTCCAGAAAATTTCCAAAAAGGCATGAAAATGCCCCCCTCTGATATTTATGACCAGGCCATCAGTATCATTTACAATGGGATTTTGACCGAGGAGGCTCGGAATGAATTTCAAAATGCCTAGGTCCGCCTTCCATTGATTTTCCTATCTTTGGCCTCGATTTTAGAGGGCTTTGTAAAGACTAGTTCGGTCTTTCCTCTTCATTCTTCCATTAAGTTTACTCATGAGCAATAAATCATTCAAACGATACACCATCACCTCGGCTTTGCCTTATGCCAATGGTCCTTTGCATATCGGTCACCTGGCCGGATGCTATGTACCTGCTGATATCTATGTTCGCTATCTGAGATCTCAAGGTCGTGATGTGGCATTTATTTGTGGTTCGGATGAACATGGTGTTGCTATCACCATCAAAGCCGCCAAAGAAGGAAAGACGCCTCAGGAAGTGGTGGACTTCTACCATGAAATGATGAAAAAAAGCTTTGCTGAGTTTGGGATTAGTTTCAATCACTATTCCCGGACCTCTGCTAAAGTTCACCATGAAACAGCTCAGGGATTTTTCACCGATCTCTACCAAAAAGGAGAGTTTCTGGAGCAATCTACAGAGCAATATTACGATGAGGAAGCAGGTCAATTTTTGGCCGATAGATACATTGAAGGTACTTGTCCCAAATGTGGCAATGAACACGCCTATGGCGATCAGTGCGAAAAATGTGGAACTGCACTCAGCCCCACTGAATTGATTAATCCACGATCCAAACTCAGCGGAAGAACTCCAGTTCTTAAAGAAACCAAGCATTGGTTTTTGGATTTGGCCCGCTACCAAGACTTTTTAAAGAAATGGATTCTAGAAGATCATGCTCAGGATTGGAAAAATAATGTGTTGGGCCAATGCCGCTCTTGGTTAGAAGCCGGAGAGGGATTGCAGGCTCGATCCATGACTCGTGATTTAGAATGGGGAATCAAAGTGCCTCTTCAAGATGCGGAGGGAAAAGTTCTTTACGTCTGGTTTGACGCTCCAATCGGATACATTTCTTCCACCAAAGAATGGGCTGCGGAAAAGGAAATTGCTTGGGAGCCGTATTGGAAAGATCAGGAGACCAAGCTAGTTCACTTCATTGGGAAGGATAATATCGTATTTCATTGCATCATTTTCCCAGCCATTTTGAAGACACATGGAGGATATGTTCTTCCTGAAAATGTGCCCGCGAATGAGTTTTTGAATTTGGAAGGAGATAAAATTTCCACTTCAAGAAACTGGGCGGTTTGGTTGCATGAATATTTGGAAGAATTTCCGGGTAAACAGGATGTGCTTCGCTATGTCCTTACCGCTAATGCACCTGAAACCAAGGATAATGATTTTACCTGGAAGGATTTTCAAGGAAGAAATAACTCGGAACTGGTGGCGATCTATGGAAATTTTGTCAACAGAGCCGTCGTTTTAACCCAAAAGTTCTTCAATGGAATTGTTCCTGAGCGTGGTGAACTGACGGGTATTGATCAGGAAGTTCTTCAAGACTTGGCGGATTTTCCAGCTAAAATCGAAGCTTCAATTGAGCGATACCGATTCCGTGAAGCCTTGGGTTTGGTGATGGATTTGGCCAGAATGGGGAATAAATACCTCGCCGATACCGAGCCTTGGAAAGAAATCAAAACCGATGAAGCTCGTACCAAGACGATTCTCAATATCGCCTTGAATATCGCCGCCAACTTGGCGATCGTCTCTGAGCCGTTTTTACCATTCACTGCTCAAAAGCTATTTGATTTGTTTGGATTGGAGAAAGGGACTTGGTCTGAGGCAGGAAATGGAGAATTGATTCAAGCCAACCGAGCATTAGGACCTATGGGTTTATTGTTTGAGAAAATCGAAGACGAAACAGTCGAAAAACAAGTGCAAAAATTACTAGATGCCAAGAAAATGAATGAAGCTGCAAATACTCCAGTGACTCCAATGAAGGAAATAATTACCTATGATGACTTTGCTAAATTGGATATGAGAGTTGTCACTGTTTTGGAAGCGGAACCTATGCCGAAATCCAAAAAACTTCTAAAACTTAAAGTGGATACAGGTTTGGGTCACCGAACAGTTTTGAGTGGTGTAGCTGAGCATTTCGCACCAGAGTTTTTGGTAGGAAGGCAAGTGACGATGTTGATCAATTTGGCTCCTAGAAAAATGATGGGCATTGACTCTGAAGGAATGATCTTGATGGCAGAAGATAAGGACGGTAAGCTCAAATTGCTTATCCCTCACGAAGGAACAGCAAGCGGATCGACGATTTCTTAAGTGCTGATAGCCAAGTATCAAGAGGTTGAATTCGAAAAAACCTGTCTGGAGTTATTCTGGACAGGTTTTTTTGTTGGGTAAAATAAATTTCCCCTAGGAGTTTGGTTGATTCAAGCTTCTATTTATTTTGCGAATCACCTAAATAATTCTTGGGGTTTATAATTATTCAGCATGTTCAAAAGAAGATACTTTGTCGCCTTATTTTCCATTTTTCTAAGTTTTCCCTCTTACAGCCAAATTGAGATTAATAACCAAAAGTCTGAAAATCATCAGTTAGTACCGGGTACGGAAGTTTTTATGGTTCCACCTCCCAATTTTTTAGCAATGGGTTTTCCAGGGTTTGTTTTTCCTGCAGCTGATGCTTCCATGTTAGTTTCTAAAATTCCAGAAGCAAATTTTTTAGAAATAGAATCTGAATTAGCAGGAATTATAGGAGATCAAAAATTGATTAGCGAAGTGGAAGATGTACGAATCAATGGTTTTCAAGGAAAGATTTTTACTACTGAGGAAATTAAAGAGGGTGATCCAATTACTTATCACACCCTTTTTTTCGGAGATAATGACTTCGTGTATTTGGTTATGGGCATGTGTCCTTCTGACCATTCTGGTATCATAGAGTCCATCAAAGAGTCTATTTTTTCGATAGTTTATGATCCGAATGCGATCGAATCATCCATCATTCCTTTCTCAGTTCAGGTGGAAGGGACCAAAATGAAGGAAGTGGGTGAGCGATCTGGAATGATATTTTATACCGTAGACGGAAAGCTCCCAACCGAATCAACGGATAAAACAGCATTGATTTTAGGATCTTCGATCTATCCGGTGGATGTGGAAGATGTTCGGGAATACACCGTCAACCGAATCAAACAGTTGCCATATACAGCTACCAACGTTCAAAAAAGTCAATTGAGGGAAGTTCAGATAAATGGCTTATCCGGTTTTGAATTTGATTTTTTTGGGACAAAGGGTCCTGGTCAAGCCGAAGAACTGGTATATGTGGTGATGTTATTTAAGGATGACAAATACTACCTCTTAATTGGGAATGCCTCACAAGATTTTGAAGAGAATTTGAAGCTATTCAAAAAAGTATCTTCCACGTTTAGGTTGATGGAGTAGGTTGCAAATTACCTAATGATACTATTTCAAAATTTCAGAGATAAAGGCCTGACCTTGCTATTCTAGACAAATGGATTGGATCTTGTGTGATCCATTTAATGCAAAGGCCTTTTCTTGATCATTCCTCCTTTGGTGTCTTTGATGGGATATTGGATCACGAAGGCTTTTGGGTCGATTTTTTCAATTTCGGTCAAAACCCGAGTTACTTCCAGCCGGGTGACCACGCAGAAAAGTACGTTTCGGTCTGGGTTTTTGGCTTTTTCACCGAATCCACCATCCGCTTTAAAAGCCGTCACTCCACGTCCTAAATCGTAGGTGATTTTTTCTTTGATGGTGTCTGATTGCTCAGAAACAATCATAACTCCAAGGTATTCCTCCACTCCGTTGATTAGGAAATCCACCATACGGGAGGCGGAAAAGTAAGTAAGCATGGAGTACATGGCAGTTTCCAAATTGACTAGCCAAGCTGCGACGATAAATAGAAATACATTGAAGACGGTGATAAAATCTCCTACTGTCAAACTGGATCTTCTGGAAACGGAGATGGCCAATACCTCAGTCCCGTCAATCACTGCACCTCCACGAATCGCAAATCCAATTCCAGTTCCCAGGAAGAATCCACCAAAAACTGCAATCAATAACTTGTCAGCGGTAATGACGGGCAGCTCGATGTAATGCACCAAAAGAGCCAGAGCCAAAATTGCTAATGTGCTTTTGAGCGCAAAGCGCAAGGAAAGTTGCTTGTAGCCAAGATAAATGAAAGGCAGGTTGACCAAAATAATCAGTGGAGATAGGTCTAGGGGAGTAACGATTTCCAAAAGCAAAGCCATTCCCATAGCGCCACCATCAAAAAAGTCGTTAGGGAGTAAAAAGCCCTTGAGACCTATACTGGCCATGACCACTCCGATTCCGATAAAAATCACGTCTTTTACCCGTCTCCAAAGCTGAATTCGATTGGCGAGACTAGCATCTTGAATTTGCAAAAGTTCCTTAGACATCTCTTAGAAGTTTAAAGTGCAAAAATAGAGGCTATTTTGAGAAGGTGCTAATTTCATTGAATTCGTATTTGGTTAATGAATTGCCTTATTTTTTATGAAAAATATCATTAATTATATTTATCAGTGAAAAAAATAACTCATAAAATCATTTTTGTTGAAAAAATGTGAATTTTAAGTTTCATATTTAACCAAGGTAAGGCTTAATAATTGGCACATGAAAATAGATGGATATTCACACGGGGAGCATTACGATGAAATGTTTGGGTCAGATGGAGAAATAAGGCCTCACTATCAAGAGTTTGCTCATTTTTTGAAGAAAACCTCTTCTAAAAAAATGCATCAGCTTCAATTCTCGGCCAATCAAACTCAAAAGGCCATGGGAATGACTTTTAATGTGTACCATGACAACCAGGGCTTAGAGAAGATTCTTCATTTGGATATTATTCCTCGAATTATTCCCAATTCAGAATGGGAAAAGTTGGAGGCAGGACTTAAGCAACGCGTGAAAGCCTTGAATCTATTTTTGCAAGACATCTATAATGAGCAGCAGGTCATCAAGGATGGGATTATTCCCGCAGATTTGATTTTGGGATCGAAGGATTTTCTGAAGCCTTGCATTGGAATGACCCCGCCCAAAGGAATATGGTGTCACATTACAGGGACAGATTTGGTTCGGGACAAAAATGGAGAATACTACATTTTGGAGGATAATCTTCGCTGCCCTTCAGGGGTTTCGTATATGTTGGAGAGCAGGGAAATTATCAAGCGTGCCTATCCACAGTTGTTTAATGATGAAGGAGTTATGCCTGTTTCGGATTATCCAACCAAGCTGCTCAAAATGTTGCGCTTCCTTTCGAATAAGCCAAAACCAGTGGTTGGAGTATTGACTCCTGGAATCTACAACTCGGCCTATTTTGAGCATTCCTATCTGGCTTTGCAAATGGGAGTAGAGTTGGTGATTGGCCAAGATCTCACGGTTAAAGACAACAAGGTGTACATGCAAACCACCAAAGGTTTGGAGCAAATTGATGTGATTTACCGCAGGATAGATGATTCATTTTTAGATCCTTTGGCTTTCAATCCGGCTTCTTTATTGGGGGTGCCTGGGATTTTTGAAGCCTATAAAGCGGGTAACATTGCTTTTGCCAATGCTCCCGGAACAGGTGTCGCTGATGATAAGGCAGTCTACGCCTATGTGCCGAGAATTATAAAATATTACCTCAATGAGGAGCCGATTTTAAATAATGTGCCTACCTATCTCTGTCGAGAGGAAGAAGATCGAAATTTCGTCCTTGAAAATATTGCCTCATTGGTAGTTAAGGAAACGGATGCTGCCGGCGGATATGGAATGCTGATCGGCCCCAAAGCTACTCCAGAGGAACATGAAAAATTCCGCAACTTGATTCTCCAAAACCCCAAACATTACATTGCTCAGCCCACCTTGTCTTTATCCACGGTTCCTTGCTTGACTGAAGAAGGGATCGATGGACGTCACGTGGATCTTAGGCCCTATATTCTTTATGGACAGGAGATTGAAGTTATCCCGGGATCATTGACTAGGGTTGCCTTGAAGAAAGGATCGCTGGTGGTTAATAGTTCTCAGGGTGGAGGAAGTAAGGATACTTGGGTTTTGTACAATTAATCAAGAAAAATTATGCTAAGTAGAGTAGCAAATCAGATCTACTGGTTAGGAAGATACCTGGAGAGAGCAGAAAATTATGCCCGCTTTATTGATGTGAATTTCAATCTGATGCAGGATTTGCCCATGGACATGAAGGAGCAGTGGCTCCCATTGGTTGCTGCTACTGGGGACTTGGATTTGTTTAATGCCAAGCATGGTAATTTTGATCGCCAAGAGGTCATGTTTTTCTTGGCCTTTGATTCTGAAAATCCCAATTCCATGCTATCCGCAGTCACCAAAGCACGGGAGAATGCACGGATTATTCGGGAAAATTTGAGTAAGGAGACCTGGGAAAAAGTGAACGAACTCTATTACATGCTGAAAGAGGGATGTGATAAGAAGGTCTGGAAAAAAGAAGACCCAAGGAAGTTTTTTGAAAATGTAAAGAATCAAATCTTACTGATCTACGGATTGGCAGATGCGACAGTGGCAAGAACAGAAGGCTGGTATTTTCGACAGTTGGGTCAAATGTTAGAGCGGGCAGATAAGACTTCTCGAATTTTAGATGTGAAATACCACATTCTTTTACCTTCCGCTTTGGAAGTAGGAACACCATTGGATTTTCTCCATTGGACTGCTTTGCTTAAATCTGTAACGGGTTTCAATACCTATCGAAGACTTTATGGAACCATCGACCCATCCGGAGTAGTGGAATTTTTGGTATTGAATAAATACTTCCCTAGATCTATTTATTTCTGTCTCAAAGAAGCTGAAAAATACCTCCACTTTATTTCTGAAAATAACTCGGGAGGATTTAAGAATTCGGCTGAAAAAGCCATGGGTGAATTAAAGTCCCGTTTAGAGTTTTCGGAGGTCAATGATATAATTTCTTTAGGCCTTCATGAATATTTGGATACACTCCAACTTAAAATCAACCATATTTCGGATCTCATAGACATCAACTTCTTCCGACTAAAGGAAAATAAGGATGTCCCATCTCATTTTGCACAATGACATTTTGCCTAGGCATAAAAACAAAAAATGGAATCGTAGGGCTTTCGGATACCCGAATTACCTCCGGAAACGAAACCACTTCATCCAAAAAGGTATTCACGGTTAACAAGAAGAAGCATTCCTTCTTCATCATGACCTCAGGGCTCAGGTCGGTACGAGATAAGGCCATTACTTACTTCTCTGAGATGATCGAACTCAAAGACGATAATTTTACCAAGATGTACCAAGCAGTCAACGAGTTTGGAAATCAGGTAAAAATAGTGGCTAAAGAAGATAAGGCCTTTTTAGAAGATGCAGGTTTTCAATTTAACTTGTTTTCGATTATCGGAGGGCAGTTGGAACATGATACCGAACCCAAATTGTATTTGCTTTATCCTCAGGGTAATTGGATTGAAATTCGAAAGGGGACTCCATTCGTAATCATTGGAAATACTGGATTTGGAAATCCTGTTTTAAAGCGATCACTCACTTACGAGGATTCGTTGGATTATGCACTTAAATGTGCCTTTTTGGCCTTTGATGCAACTCGGATTTCGGCTAACGACGTGGATTTCCCGATAGATACAGTGGTGCTAAAAAATGGAGAATACTTCACCAAAGAGCGAAGATTTGAACAAAAAGAATTAGAGCATATTTCAAATTTTTGGAACAACAGACTCAAAAATGCCATCGAAGAATTGCCTTCTGAGGCCTTGAGTAGTGCAGTCCGGGATGAAGAACAGCTGGTTCAAAATCCCTGAAGATGTTAATTCAAGTTTGGCACCATACTCAATATCTATATGAAAGCCCAGTTTCCTTGGGCATTCATCGACTTTATCTCTATCCACAGCATCGGCCGTATTTTCGGATCGAACATCAAAAGTTTGAGATTTTACCTCATCCTGTAGGACAAAATTTCCGTCAAGATTTAGCTGGAAACTGGTACAACCAAAGTTGGTTTACCGGAGAGACAGAATCCATGGAATTGACTTCTGAATGGATTTTCAAATTGAGTAAATTCAATCCATTCGACTTTATTTTAGACAAAAGCTTTGAGGAAAGAGGCTGGAATGACCCTTATTTTCAATTTACCTATCAGGAGCAAACCGCATTTTTAATTCCCTTTCTTCAATCCTCTCCTTCGGATCAATTCAGAGATTTTTTGCAAGAAATAAAAAAAGGATCGTCTGGTTTGATTGATTTCTTGGTCAACTTGAATCAGGAAATTCATGGGAATTGGACCCACCAAATTCGTGAGGAATCTGATTTATGGACTCCCATTGAAACCTTTACCAAAGAGCAGGGCGCTTGTAGAGATTTGGCTTTTATGCAAATGCAAATGCTCCGTGAAATAGGACTGGCAGCCAGATTTGTCAGCGGATACGCTTTTAATCCGGAACTCGAAGGTGGCCATGAACTTCATGCCTGGATCGAGGTATTCCTACCGGGCGCCGGTTGGGTGGGATTGGATCCCAGTTTAGGGCTTTTTACAGATCACCACCACATCCCTTTGGCCTGTCATCCTGATCCAGGGAGGACCTTGCCCGTTCAAGGGACTTTTGCAGGAAGCAGCATCTCACACCTTCATGCAAGGGTAGATATTCGTTTGCTGAATAAAGGCCGATAAATCAATTTCCGAGAACAGCGGCCTCTGGCATTTCAAAAAGCTTATCGTCCAAGGCCTCGTTTACTAGGAAAACATCTGAGAAACTCACTTGATATCGGATTCTTCTGGTGGAGTCGTTTTGAAAATCATAGCCCGTGATTACTCTAGGGAAAACCAAACCTCCAGCATCTCTGTAATCTTCGTATTTGAGAATATTGGGAGGGGCTGTGGTATTATTGTAATTAACCGCAAAAATCACCCATTCCAGACGTCCTGATTCGGGATTTTGAAGCAGGATATATCGATTTGTTGGGCCAGTGTTGGAGCCTGGGCCTTGGATTGCCTCTAGCGCTTTATAAGAAACTCCATTTACAAGTTGATCAGCGATAGGAGTTACGGTTACCGTCGTGTCAGTAAGCGCGTAGGGAAGAGTAAAAAAGGAATAATAAAGGTTTTGGTAAAACCGAACCGATTGACCTTTGAAGTTTTCCCGGTTTGGACTTATCCATACTTTTTCGCCGTCATTGCCGATTTGCCATAGGTCTGCATCGATTCTAGCTTGGCGTTTCTTAAGGTTGAAGTAGTGGTTTTCCCATTCCAGCGTGGTTTCGTGTACCATGGCAAACGAAAAAGCCTCTGCCTCAATCCATTTGCTCCAATCCCCATGTGCATCTAACAACTGTTTAAATTCTCCAGATTGGTTTAATCTCGGATCAGGAGCAGATTTTTTTTCAGTACAGGAAAATAGAAAAACAAGGAGAGCGATAAAGGGAACAAGGGTAAACTTCATGGGTGGGTTAAATTTGGGCAGTAAGATACCATATCGCCTTTTAAAAATTACTAGTTACTAGTTGAATTCTGAACAGTTCTGTGGGGCACCGTTCGTCCGATTTTATTTAGAGTTAGTAGAACTGATGTCGCCCGTTTTATGCAAATGAAACTCACTAAAATTTAATTGAAATTTTATTGGGGTCCTTTTTTAAAAAATGAATTTTTAAAATAAATAAGTTTAATTATTTCAGTAAAAAATTGACTAATATAAAGAGGTGATAATTTAGGGTTGATCCTAAAGGGGCAATGTCAAAGTAGGAATCACCCGGCAAAATTTGATTTATGGTTTTTGAAGTTGAGTTAAAAAATAAGCTTAAAGAGTTATTAGAGGGAGTTAAGAAAATTGTTGGCTCTCGATCAGAAGTCTTAATAGGAAATGGTGGGCAGATAATTTTTCCAGTTGAAAAATTTGATTCTGATAAGATTCCGGCTCCTCAGGATTTTTATGAGCTGGCTAGGAATCGTGAGGTTTGGATGGAGATTCAAGGCTGGTTCTTTTGTGCTTTTTCCATTGAATTTGAGGGAGTTTTGGTTTTGGGAGTGTTTCAGCCCACCTCATTTTCCAAAGGAGTTCAAGAGGGTTTGATTCCTCTTTTGAATAATCAATTTTCGTCCTTAGTTCCGATTTTGAGGATCACTTCTTTGGAGACTAATTGGAATGAAATTAAGTAAAAGAATCTATTTAATGCGCTGACTCAAGGAGTAGTGTATCATGACCATACGGGTCAAATTATCGCGAATAACCCTGCCGCTGAGCGAATTCTCAAATTATCTAGTGATCAAATTTTAGGAAAGACATCGATTGATCCCACTTGGCATACCATTCATGAGGATGGCTCAGAATTCCCTGGTGAAGAGCATCCGGCTATGGTCGCTCTTCGAACTGGGAAGGAGGTAAGAAATGTAGTAATGGGAGTAAAATCAGGTTCAGATGATTCGGTGACTTGGATTGTCATTGATGCCATTCCAGAAATTCTCCCTGACTCCAAAACTCCACATCACGTGTTGGTGAGTTTCTCAGAAATCACCCAAATCAAAGCAATCAAAAGCCAAATCAAGGAAAAGAAGGCTGTGCTCACAGCAATCATGGAAAGTGCCAATGAAAGTATCTGGGCTTTGGATTTGAATTACAGGCTTTTATATGCCAATCAGCTATTTTTTGAACGATTTAAATTGCTTCAAAAGAGTGAAATATCGATCAACGACCAGATTCTTTCTTTTTTATCCGGCGAAATGGTAGAAAAGTGGGAGGGATATTTCAATCAAGTGTTTCAAGGGGAGGAATTACTTTTCAATGAACATTACCAGACTACTTCGATGGATTATAATTTGGAGACCACCATTAAACCCATCTACTCCGGCGCTAAAATCATCGGGGCTGCGGCTTTCTCCAAAAATATCAGTGATATGGCTAAGCACATTCAAATCATTGAAAATCAAAACTCAAAACTTCGAGAAATTGCCTGGATTCAAAGTCACTTGGTGAGGGCTCCTTTGGCTAGAATTATGGGTGTTGTGAATGCTATAGAGAATTTTGAAGAACATGAAGTTCAAGAGCACAAATCGTTTATTGGTCTATTAAAGATAGCGTCTCTTGAGTTGGATGAAATCATTCGGGATGTGGTCAAAAAATCGGAAACTATTGACTGAAAAATCTATTTGGAAGGCTTAATTTTATTTTAGATTAATTCTAAATAATAAAATACTTTTTTACTTTTGGAGGCGAAAAGAATCCAAGATTAAACCTTTTAACCAAGCCTGACATGTGGAAGACGATTCGAAAGTTTCTCAATGATATTCACCTTTATGCCGGACTAATCTGTGGGCTGGTGGTCATTGCTGTTTGTCTCAGCGGGACCATCTATGTTTATAATACGGAGATTCGGGAATTTTTTGATTCAGAGCGGTATTTCGTAGAAGTCCAAGGAAGTCGCCGTTCACTCGATGAGCTTAAAGCTTCCATAGAAAATGAACTGCAGGGACAGGTTGTGGGTGTGTCTGTTTTCGATGGAGAAAATCGTTCCGTACAAGTTTCTCTAAAAAATGATCCTGAAGCTAGACCGATTACGTTGTTTGTGGATCCATATTCTGGGGAAATCCTAGCAGATAACAAGGAAAAAACTTCCGCAGAAGAGTTTATGGGATCCATGTTTTCACTTCACCGTTGGTTGCTCTTGGACAAGGTGGAGGAGCCGATTTTGGAGAGCATGAGCAATCAGGAGTTGGGCAGATTTATCAATGGAGTGGCAACCTTATTGTTTTTGCTCGGGGTACTTACAGGGATCGTGATTTGGGTACCACAGAAAGCCAAAAATTGGAAGCAAGGTCTTAAAGTAAAATGGGATGCGAATTGGAAGCGAGTCAACCACGATTTGCACAATACATTAGCCTTTTATTCTCTGATTGCCTTATTTATCATGGCGGTTACGGGGCCATTTTGGTCCTATGAATGGTATCGCACAGGTTGGCAAAAAACTTGGGATACCTACCAAGCTCCAAAGGAGTCTTCAGCTCCAAAACCAGAACAAGCCTCTGCTTCGGTCGAACCAATCGTGGAAGAACCGATGGAAGTGACTGTCCCTTTCTTGGATCAAATTTATTTGGCGACTAATTTAATTTTGGATTACCGAGGAATGGTTCGAATTTCCTTACCAGAAAAACCAGGAAGTGACATTTCAATAAGCAAGTCAAGAACAGGGTTTTTTGCGCGTGCTGGTGCTGACCAATTGAAATTGAATCCTGCAAATCTCGAGCTGAAGGAAGCTAACTTATTTAGCGAGTTACCTGTTAGGCAGCAGATTGGAAGGTCGGTTAAAGCTCTTCATACCGGAGAGATATTTGGTCAGTTTACCAAGTTTTTATGGTTCGTAGGTTGCTTGATTGCTACTTCTCTACCCATTACAGGGACGCTGATTTGGTTAAACAAAAAGAAGAAAAAAAGACCTGCTAAAGACAAAAAGCCGGCTTCTCGCACCATGGCTCAGGCAGTTTGAAAATAGAGTTGTTTTTTAAAAAAGGCTTCTGGATTGATTCAGGGGCCTTTTTGTTTCAAGGCCCAATGAGTTCTCAAAGAAATGAAGCAGGTTGAGAGCTGCCATCATTTGAGGAAAGCTAGGAGCTAAGTACTTAGCTGCCGTCGTATATTCTAAATGTGTTTTTCGGCTTATCTTGCAGGATGCGTTATCTGTATTTTATTCTGGCGTTCTTGGGTTTCAATTCATCCTTTGCGCAAGAGAAACCTTGGATGCTTGGGCCTTTTCAAAGACCTCTTGAGGCACAACCCATTATTTCCCCTCAAACACAAACTCTTTTTCAAGACCCGATGACTGGTAAATCGGTCGCATGGGAATCGATGGCTACGTTCAATCCTGCAGCGATTGTAAAAGATGGCTTAGTCCATGTGCTTTACCGAGCCGAAGAAAAGCTTGGAGAAAAGGAAATTGGGGGCCATACTTCTCGATTAGGAATGGCTATTTCGGAGGATGGATTTCAATTTTCTCGAGAAACGCAGCCGATTTTTTACCCAAAGGAGGATTCTCAAAAGAGGTATGAATGGACTGGGGGAACAGAGGATCCTCGAATCGTGGAGACTGAAGATGGCCTTTATGTCCTGACCTATACGCAATGGAATCGTGATGTGCCAAGGTTGGCAGTGGCTACCTCGCGAGATCTTAGAAATTGGGAAAAGCATGGGCCAATCTTTGAGCATTGGAAAGAAGGAAAATACCACAACAGCGAATCCAAGTCAGGGGCTATAGTTACCCAAGTCAAAAATGGAAAACTTGTGGCAGCCAAAATCAATGGGAAATATTGGATGTATTATGGAGTTCCCCACATCTGGATAGCTTCCTGGGACGACTTAATTAACTGGCAGCCTTTGGAAAATCACGAGGGTAACCGAGTACCTGTTTTAAGTCCTCGCCCGGGTTATTTTGATTCCTGGTTGGTTGAGGCAGGACCGCCGCCCATCTTGACGGAACATGGGATAGTCGTGATGTATAATGCTGGAAATTCCCAGCAGGTAGGAGTGAAAAATCTTGGGAATCGGGTTTACACGGGAGGACAAGCGCTTTTTGATCCCAAAGAACCTTGGAAATTAGTGGATCGCTCTGAGTATCCGTTTATTCAACCTGAACTCCCTTTCGAAAAATCTGGTCAATATCCAGAGGGCACGACCTTTTTGGAAGGATTGGTGTATTTCCAAGGGAAATGGTTACTTTATTATGGCACAGCAGATTCGATGGTTGGGGTGGTCAGTGCAGAAGCAAATTAAAATTAAGCGAATCTTAAGTGAGCCAATTCTTTATAAATCCTCAAAATCGGAGAAATTTACCTCATGCGAATTTTAGTAGTCGAAGATGAATCCGGGATTTCTAACTTCCTTAAGCAGGGGCTCGAAGAGGAATCCTTTGCCGTGGATGTGGCTGACAATGGGAAAGAAGGGCTCAATCTGGCTTTATCTGGAAATTATGACCTTCTGCTTTTGGACTGGATGCTGCCTGGAATTAGTGGAATAGAAATTACCCGACTTTTCCGAAAGGAATTTCCAGATACTCCGGTTATTTTTTTGACGGCCAAAGACACCCCTGATGAGACCGTTTTTGGACTTCAGAGTGGAGCCAATGATTACATCAAGAAACCGTTCCACTTCGAGGAGCTTCTTGCGAGGATTCGGGTGCAGTTAAGGGGGAAAGCAGGGGTAGTCGAAAAATTAACCTTAGGTCCTATTACTATATTGCCAGATCGTCATCAGGTTTTTAAAGGGGAGGAAGAAATTGCTTTAACGCAAAAGGAATTTGCCTTGCTAGAATTTTTGATTCGGAATAAAAACAAAGTTTGTCGGAGAACTCGAATCATTGAAAGTGTCTGGGATATTCATTTTGAATATAATACTGGGGTTATTGATGTATTCATCAATTCACTTCGTAAAAAACTCAATCTCCAAAAAGAAGAAGATTATATCCAAACCATTCGGGGCGTAGGATACATCGCCAAAGAATTATGAAATCCTCCTACAAACAACGAATTGCCTGGAGGCTGACTTGGGTGACCGCGCTGATTATTTCGGCTGTTTTTGTGTTGATTTACATGGTCGCGGATTTCACCCTGATCCGAAATATTGATCGTGAACTTCAGCTTGAGACTGAAAAGCACAAGGATCAGATTTTTTTAGTCAGAGGGGAAATTAGGTTTTTGCATAAAGATGAATGGGAGGAAATGGAGCACACCCAGCTTCAGTTAAATCCGATTTTCATAGAGATCGTGGATTTGAATGGGGTTTCGATGGATCGATCCCCCAATCTTGGTTCCCAACATTTACTGTTTACTCCAGAAAAAGCCCAAACCCAAGATGCTTGGACTCTGAAAATCGGGGATCAAACGGTAAGACAGCAGCAGATTCCCCTGATCAACGACGGACAGACAGAAGGCTATTTATTGGTTGCGACTTCTTTTCAAGATGCGGACGAACTACTCACCAATTTGAGAAATGTGCTGTTCGTCTTATACCCGATGATCCTGATTTCTTTGTTTTTGACTATGCGATATCTCGCTGGTAAAAGCATGGAGCCAATTCTGGAGATTATATCTATCGCAAATCAGATCAACCAAAAAAACCTCAACGAGCGCGTTCCCGATTCAAATTTGAATGATGAAATCGGCCAACTAACCCATTCGATCAATCGACTTTTGGATCGCTTAGAGCAGGCATTGATTCGTGAAAAGCAATTTACCTCTGATGCCTCTCATGAGCTGAGAACCCCCCTGAGCGTCCTTCGCGGTACCCTTGAAGTTCTAATTCGTAAACCAAGAACAGCCGAAGAATACCAAGAGAAAATTCAGACCGCACTCAAAAGCATTGACAAAATGACCTCCATCATTGATCAGTTGCTGGCCTTGGCTCGGGTGGAAAGTACAGGTAAGCTTGTTCACGAAGAAGTGGAGCTAATCGCTTTTGTGGAAGAATTGGTGGATCAAAAAAAGCTTGAATTCGATCGAGTGATTCATTTCAATTCCCAGGTGGGATTTCCTATTTATGTCAAAACCCATGAGAAATCCCTGAAAATGATTCTAGAAAATCTACTTCAAAATGCAGTGAAGTATTCTTCTTCAGATACATCAGTGGTGGTTGAAGTAGGTATGCGAAGTCTGGAACCCTACATTCAGGTGATTGATCAAGGTTGCGGTATTGAAGAAGAGAATTTGGAAAAGATTTTTGATCCGTTTTTCCGAACCCAAGATGCCCTTCAAAATCCAGTGCCTGGTACGGGCTTGGGCTTGGCAATTGTCAAGAAACTTTGCCAAGAGTCAGGGATTAAAATTTCAGTCAGCAGCATCCTCAGCAGAGGAAGTGTTTTTCGATTGGATTTTCCCAAACAATCTTAAGCGAATCTTAAGATTAGGCTAAGAGAGTACTAATGGATGTTTTAGGATTTTTGTCCTACTAACAGTCCACGTTACTATGCTAGATCGGATTATCCATTGGAGTATAAGCAATAAGCTTATCATTTTTATTTTCATCGCTGCTTGGATTGGATTTGGGAGCTATGCTTTGATTCATTTGCCCATCGGAGCTGTGCCTGATGTAACCAATAATCAAGTACAAGTCATTACCACTTCCCGGAATTTAGCGACGGAAGATGTTGAGAAGTTTTTGACCTATCCGGTAGAGTTGGAAATGGCCAACTTGCCAGGTGTGAAGGAAATCCGATCCGTTTCAAAATTTGGACTTTCCGTGGTAACCATTGTTTTTGAAGAGGATTTGGGAACTTATTTGCCCCGCCAGTTGATTGCTGAGCGCTTGAAGATTGCCCAAGAGCGAATTCCAGCTGGTTTCGGGACGCCATTTATGGGGCCAATTTCAACAGGACTTGGAGAAATCTACCAGTATGTCATTGATGTCAAACCGGGATATGAAGACCAATATTCCATTACTGATTTACGAACCATTCAAGATTGGATTGTTCGCAGAAACCTGTCCGGAATCGAAGGTGTCATCGAAGTCAATACTTGGGGTGGATTTCTCAAACAATACGAAGTAGCCCTTAACCCTGAGCGATTAAAAGCATTTGGGATCAATTTATCCCAGGTTTACGAAGTTCTTTCCAAGAATAATTCGATCGCTGGAGGTAGCTACATTGAAAAAACGAATGAGAGCTTTTTTATCCGAGGTGAAGGACAGGTTAAGACCTTGGAAGATATTGAAAACATCGTTCTCGAAGTAAGAAACGGCAGTCCAGTCTATATCCGGGATATTGCCAAGGTTCAATTTGGACACGCCAATCGATTTGGTGCAATCACCGCAAACGGTGAGGGGGAGAAAGTCTTGGGACAAGTAATGATGCTCAAAGGGGCAGATGGCAAGGGAACGATTGACCGAGTGAAAGCACGTATTGCTGAAATGGAAAACACCCTGCCTGAAGGTGTTGTAATCAATGGGTTTTTGGATCGTTCTGAGCTTATTGGTCGAACCACCTTTACGATCAGTGAAAACTTGATTTTGGGGTGTTTGATCGTTGTGTTTGTAGTGGTGCTACTTTTAGGAAATATCCGCTCAGGATTGGTAGTGGCCTCTGTGATTCCATTGAGTTTACTTTTCGCCTTATCCATGATGTTTATTTTCGGAGTGGATGCCAACTTGATGAGTTTGGGGGCAATTGACTTTGGGATTATTATCGATGGAGCGGTTATTATCGTCGAGTATATCGCTTATCAATTCGCGAAATCTTCCTCCCATTTTTCTTCTTTGAACGCCAAAGAACGAAGAACTGAAAAAGATAAAATCGCATTGCAAGGTGCTTCTAAAATGATGCACTCTGCTGTCTTTGGTCAGATCATTATCATCATTGTATTTATTCCGATTTTATCGCTATCTGGCGTGGAAGGTAAAATGTTCCGGCCGATGGCTGAGGTATTCAGCTTTGCCTTGATTGGGGCGATGATTTTGGGATTGACCTATGTGCCGGTAGTTTCTTCCATGTTCCTAAAGTCTGAAGCTCCTGGTCCTAAGAATATTTCGGTACGAATCATCGGGTTTCTCAATAAGCTGTACAGACCAACCATCGAATGGGCCCTTGCGCATACCAAAGTAGTACTCTCAGCAGCCTTAGGATTGTTGATTTCAGCTGTGTTGATATTTTCCAGAATGGGGGCAGAGTTTGTTCCGACACTGGATGAAGGAGATTTCGTAATTCAGCCAGTTTTGAAAACTGGAACTACCCTGACCAATACCGTAGAAACGATTACTGAGATCGAGAAAATCCTCAAAAAATTCCCGGAAGTCAAGCAGGTTGTTACCCGTATTGGTGCGGCTGAAATTCCGACCGATCCGATGTCCATGGAGGAAAGTGATGTCATTGTGACCTTGCATCCGCCAAGCGAATGGACTACTGTGGAGACGAAGGATGAATTGGCAGAGCAGTTTAAAATTGCGCTAGAAGCTATTCCTGGGTTAGATTATGAATTTACCCAACCCATCGAAATGAGATTTAACGAATTGATCACTGGGGTTCGTGCAGATTTGGCTATCAAAGTATTTGGGGAGGATTTAGATGTTCTTCTTCATACTGCTCAAAAAATCGAAGCGGCTATCCAAGGAGTAGAGGGAGCAGCTGATATTATTTTGGAAAAAGTGGATGGTTTGCCACAAATGAAAATCGAGTATGATCGTGCCAAAGTAGCCAAATATGGCCTCAATGTGGAAGATCTGAATCAGGTGGTGACGATGGGTTTTGCGGGATTAAGTACCGGGACTGTTTTTGAAGGGGAAAAACAATTTGATTTGGTGGTTCGATTTGATGGGCCTTACCGAAAGGACATTGAGAACCTAGAAAACGCCTCGATCCAGTTGCCTACCGGAGGAAGTATTCCGCTTTCTGAATTGGCCACCATTTCCTACACTAAAGGACCGGCTAAAATTTCCCGAGATAATACCCAGCGTAGAATTGTAGTTGGGGTCAATGTTCGAAACCGAGACTTGCAGTCTGTAGTGGATGATATTCAAGAAATTGTCAGAACTCAAGTGGAGATTCCAGAAGGATATCGAGTTTCCTATGGAGGTCAGTTTGAAAACTTACAACAAGCCCGAAACCGACTGATGATCGCAGTGCCTGTTGCACTGGTCCTCATTTTTGCCTTGCTCTACTTTGCATTTTCTTCGACCAAGGAGGCTTTTATGATCTACACAGCAATTCCTTTTTCAGCCATTGGGGGAGTTGTCCTTTTATGGATGAGAGATATGCCATTTAGTATTTCGGCAGGTGTTGGCTTTATCGCCTTGTTTGGTATTGCGGTATTAAATGGGATTGTGATGATCGAGCATTTCAAATCAATGAAACATCGATACGATAGCATGAAAGAAATGGTGATACACGGAGCGATGGAGCGACTTCGTCCTGTTTTGTTGACTGCTTCGGCTGCAGCCTTGGGTTTCTTACCTATGGCCATCTCGTCTTCCGCAGGAGCAGAAGTTCAGCGACCTTTGGCTACAGTGGTTGTGGGTGGATTGATCTCAGCAACTTTACTCACCTTAGTTGTCCTTCCGGTATTATACGTTTGGTTTAACACTCCGCGAAAATCTAGCATCAAATTCTCCAAAGTAGGCATGCTCCTTTTGCCAATTGTACTTGGAAGTTTGACGACCTTTGGTCAGACAGCTTCTCAATTGACACTGACTGAGGCTTTAGAGCTTGCTGAAAAGCAAAATGTCGGTATTCAAGCCGCTAAAAAGCGAATGGAAGCTGCTTATGCTCAAATTGGCACGGCTTGGAGTTTAGGTAAAAGTGAACTCTATTACAAAGAAGATCAAAATGATATTGCCGAAAACGGAGTCTACAACCGAGTTTGGGGTGTTCGTCAATCCTTGGATTTTCCAACGGTATATGGAGCTCAGAAAAGTTTTCTACGTGCTGGTTTTGAGCAGGAAACAGCCAATTTTTCCCTTCAATTACGAAGTTTGAAAAAAGAAGTCAGTGCGGCTTTTGTGACTGCTCAATTTTGGCAATCCTTGGAGCGTAATTATCAGTATTTGGATAGTTTGTATGGTGCCTTTGCATATGCTGCAGAGCGAAGACAGGCTACCGGTGAATCCAACCTTTTGGAAAAACTTACCGCTCAAAGTAAAAAGCGAGAAATTGCCCTAAAGCTGATTGAGGCGGAAGGGAATAAGAAAATTGCTGTGGATCAACTAAAGCAGTTGATTAATCTGGAAGGAGAAATTTCCCTTTCCTTGGAAGAGGTGGAATTGGCTGCTCCTATGGCATTGGAAAATCACCCTGGGAAGAACTGGTACGAAGCAGCTAAGCTGCAATCGTTTTACCAAACGCAAATTCAAAAACAAACCTTGCTTCCAAACATCAATTTGGATTTGTTCCGAGGAACTAACCCTGGCGCGGAGGCAAAGATTTATCCCGGATTTGAAATTGGAGTCGGGATTCCGCTATTCTTTGGTTCTCAAGCAGCAAAGATTCGAGCTTCTAAAATCGCTCAGGATCAAATCTCTTGGGAGTCCGTTGATTTTCAGAATCGTTTAGAAACTCGATTTTCAAATTTTCAGAGACGAAAAGCCCAACTCCAGCAAGCCTTGGAATATTATGAAAAGGAGGGAAATCTGCTTGCTCAGCAATTGCAACTACAGGCGATGGTGTCCTTCAAAGAAGGAGAAATTGATTTCCTTCAATATGTTCAGTTGATCGAAAACTCAAGACAGATCACTGTCCAATACCTACAGTCCAAACTGGACTTTCAATTAAATGAATTAGAACTGCTTTACTTGAATAACTAATGAAAACCCGTTTCACATTTTTACAAAAGACCATGGCTTTGGCGCTTATTTCCTCTGGAATTTGGGCCTGCTCTAATCCTGAATCCAAGGATGGCATTCAAGTCAATGAAGGTGAATCTGAATCCACTGAAATCACGGTTTCGGACACCCAGTTTTCTACCATGAAAATGGAATGGGGAAAACTTAATCAAGGGGAATTTTCGGAAGAAATTACAGTACAGGGGATGGTTCGCATCCCAGTAGAAGGCATGCAGGAAATCGCTGCCTACTACGGAGGTTATGTGCAGGGGCTAAAGCTGATCGAGGGGGAACCTGTGAGAAAAGGACAGGTGCTATTTTATCTGGAAAACCCTGATTTCATCAAGTTGCAGCAAGATTACTTGGAGACGAAAAGCATGCTTGATTTCCTTAAATCAGAGTTTGAGCGTCAGCAGATTTTGGCAAAGGAGCAGATTTCAGCTCAGAAAAATTTGATCAAAGCGAAGTCTGATTATGAAATGTCGCTAGCCAAGGCCAACAGTTTGAAAAAACAGCTAGCATTAATTTCGATTTCTGCTGATGCACTTTCTGCTGAAACGATCCAATCTCGCATTCCGGTGTATTCTCCTGTAAATGGATATGTCGAAACAGTGGATGCTATTCCGGGTCAATTTCTTCCTCCTTCTGGGAAAGCCCTATCACTGCTGAGCAAAGAGCATATCCATGTTGAATTGGTGCTTTTCGAAAAAGATGCCTCCAAAGTTCACAAAGGTCAGCGTGTTGAATTTTCTAGTCCTGATCTTCCCAATGAAAAATTGGAAGCTGAAATCTATGTTATTGGGCAAGCAATCAATGAGCAGCGCCAAATCAATGTTCATGCTCACATGAAAGATGAAGCCAAAGAGAAAACCTTGATTCCGGGTATGTTTTTACAAGCCAAAATCCAATTGGATCCTATAGAGTCTTTGGCTGTCCCTGAAGAAGCCGTAATCGAAGTGGATGGCGAATTTTACATTTTGATTCAAGGCGCTAAATCAGGAGATACCTATCAATTGGAAAAGGTAAAGGTTACTCCAGGTCCAAGAATTCACCATTTGATTTCTATCCAGCCAGAGCGAGAACTCGATTCTACCACGGTGGTGTTGGTGAAAGGTGGTTTTAATTTGATCTAAACGCCATAAGAAATAAGTGAACCATCCACTCGACAATCCTATTTGGACAGCATTAACTACCGGGAGTAAGAAATTTTCCTATGGGGATGAGCATATCCGCTTGATTGATCGAGATATGGGTTTTTTTGCGGGCCTACCAAGCTATGAGCCTGAGCATTTGGAGTCTCTTTGGGATGTGCTCGAGGATGGTGTTAAGGTGATTTTATTTACCCCAAATCCATTGGAATTAGATGATCGATGGATTGTTCACAATGATCGAAAATTACTTCAAATGGTCTGGGATAATGAGGTGGAAAACCTAGAACTCAGCGATTCGGTCCAGCCACTTGATCCTTCACATGTGTCACAGATGATGGCGCTTACCGATCTGATGCGGCCGGGACCTTTTTTGGAAAAGACGATTTTATTTGGGAATTATTTCGGGATTTTTTCCAGAAATAAGTTGATTTCTATGGCTGGGGCCAGACTCAATCCAGCTCCGTTTACAGAGGTTTCTGCCGTCTGTACCTTAAAAGATTACCAAGGTCGAGGACTGTCCAAAAAGGTCATGTCCGCTGTGATCAATTCATTGGTTGCACAGGAAAGCATTCCATTTTTACATTTATATCCAGACAATCTCTCAGCATTTAAATTGTATTCTTCGCTGGGTTTTGTTTCGAGGGCTATGCTAAGAGTGTATTCCTTGGAGAAAACGTGACAAAAGTAGGGGCTTGATGTGCTTAATTTTTAATTTGGAATTTTCGATCAATTAGTATTTCCATTAAAGCTATGTCAAAACAAATATTGATTTGGCTCATGAAAATTTAGAATCGATTAATTATCCAATATCTTTATTCCAAATCACCCAGATTTATTATCAAATCCATTTCCAAATGAAAAAAAATGTCATAGGTATCCTTGTTTTTTTGATGACTTTAAGTCTCGGGTTTTCTCAATCAAAAACTACCAAGACTGAAAACATCATTTTGATCACATTTGATGGTCTTCGGTGGCAGGAACTCTTTAAGGGGGCAGATTCACTCTTTGTAGATGATACTGGAATGATTCAAAATCAAGGGTCCCTTTTGGCGGATTTTTGGCATCCTGACCCTTCGGTAAGAAGAAAGAAGCTTTTTCCTTTTTTCTGGAACACAATAGCCCAGGAAGGACAAATCTATGGAAACCGAGCTTATGGAAATTTGGTGAATAATAGTAACTCCATGTGGTTTTCGTATCCTGGATACAATGAATTTCTAAGTGGATTTGCAGATGATGAGCGAATCAATAGTAACTCCAAAATCAATAATCCTAATTTGACGCTCTTGGAATACCTCAATCAAATGCCCGAATATAATGGGAAAGTGATGGCATTCGGGAGCTGGGATGTATTCCCTTATATTATCAATGAGGAGCGAAGTGGAATTCCTGTAAATGCAGGTTTTGAACTTGCGGCTGGAGATCAATTAACGGATGTAGAAAAAACGATAAATCGTCTTCAACAAGAAATTCGAGGGCCTTGGGAACGGGTGCGATTGGACCCCTTTACGCATCATTATGCACTTGAGGCCATAAAAACAAAAAAGCCAAAGGTGCTTTACATTGCCTATGGCGAGACCGACGATTGGGCACATGATGGAGAATACGATCAATACCTTTGGTCAGCCCGCCAAACAGATAAGTATATCCAAGAGATTTGGGAAACCATCCAAGCAAATCCACAATACAAGGATAAAACAACCATGATTATTGGGGTGGATCATGGCCGTGGTATTACCAAACGAAGCTGGAAAAGTCACGGAAGTGATGTCCCTCAGGCTGGTCAAATTTGGCTAATGGCCATTGGTCCAGATACTCCAGCTAAAGGTGAAATGAAGATCCAAGGCCAATGGTATTCAAGCATGGTCGCTCGAACAGTGTTTACTTTGTTGGGAATTGATGAGTATCCGGATCCAAAAGCAGGAAAAGAGATTTTAGAAATGCTAAAGTGAGATAACAAAACAGGAGCCTCAAATTACTTTTAGACCGCCGTTTGGAGCATAATCCAATTAATCTAAGTGCTCAAGTGGCCAAAATGCTGGTGATTTACTTTTTTGAAAATTCTTGATTTTCGAAAATTAGCGTTACGATTAATTTTCTGCCTTTATTTCCCCTTGACCAGTGGCATTTTCCTTTCATTAGAAAAATCTCAAATCATGATTATTTAAAAGGATTTTGGATACGCAAATATTCATGCAATAAATCCTGCCCTCATGTCGAGAGCAGCATTTTTTTTAGCTCATCTTAAAAGCTTGCCTTGCGAGGAGTTTCCAATTTCCATTTTCTTTTACCCAAATCATCATCACTCCAAGATGAAGACTGACAGGGTTTCCATTAGAAAGAATGGATCCGGTTACCTCATGGCGGACAATCGCCATATTTTTGTCATACATCGAAACCTCAAGGTTACTCATGTCCCAGACTTGATAATCTGCCTTTTTTCCAGAAAATACGGCTAAAAATTCAGCTTGATTTTCAATCTGACCTCCTGAATGTCCATAATCGAGGGAGGTGGAAGTGAGGCTTTCAAGTGTCTTTACATCTTCATTTAGAAGGGCTGTCCGGAAGTTTTCGACTGCTGAAACGACTTCCTGGTCGGTTTGGCCAAATGCAAGCGAAGTCCAAAGACTGGTGATTAAGATGAGAGTGAGTGTTTTTTTCATGGGGTGCTGAGATTATTTAGGTTATGTTGAGAGATCAGTTGAAGTCTAGTTTTTTGGATGGCTTAAAGAGTTGTTTTTTCCGCCTCCTAATTTCCATCCCAACCAAGCCATGGGAAAGTACGCTAACAGCAAGTCGCTGACATTAAACCAAAGCGGGGAAGGCAGGCTCATCACATTGATCGTTCCACCAATAAAAAACAAAAGTCCGATGGAAAGGCTGTACCATTTTTGGAAGGAGGCGGCAATCATCGAAGTTAGCCAAGCTCCAACAAAGGTTCCTAAGGCATGTGCTAGAAATGGCAGTAGGAAATGCTTGGGTTCCATGAGTTCCATCGCCTTCAAAAGTCCTTCCGCAGTAGTCAAGTCTGCTCCCTCAGGAGGAGGGATAATTGCTGCACTGTTGAGGATAATGAGCATGTTTACAGTGCCTCCGATGAGTAATCCCACCAAAATGGCTAGCATATTTTTCAAAATTGGATGCATTAGAGGCTGGGTTTATGTTTGAGTTGCTTCATCAAATCTTCCAGATAGTCGATTTGTACTTCTTGAATTTCGAGCAGCTTTCGGTTTTGATGGATGATCAAATGATCAATTTTTTCACTTAGAAGCTTGATTTCGAGTTCAGCCTTTAGGTCAACTTTGTAGTCATACTCGGAGCGTTTTCGATCTTTGGCTTCTTGCCGATTTTGACTCATCATGATAATTGGAGCCTGAATCGCTGCCAAACAGGACAAAATCAAATTCAATAAAATAAAAGGGTAAGGATCAAAAGGTTGCTTGGCAAGGACATAAGCATTGATGATCATCCAGATAATCAGGAAAGAGAAAAAGGTCAAAATAAAGGTCCAGCTTCCACCGAAGGTTGCGATATGATCCGCCATCCGGTCACCAAAGGTCAATTCAGGTTCGGTATCATCTTGGATATTTTCGGAAAGAATCGAGTTTTCGCGAATGGCAGCCATCACATCTTCGTCAATTTTCGCGATCTCTCCTTTTTCCTGTTCCACCAGCCGGGTTAGATACAGCCTTCGAAATTGATTTAACTCATCCAAGCTGATCCAATGATCTGGGCCAAAATCAGGATGATTTTCCTGGATCAATAGGAATATGCCAGCACGAATTTCTGCCCCTTGAACTTCTTCTCCCTTTTTGAGGGCTTTTTGACTGATAAAACTTTTCATCCGGGCTTATTTCTTTTTGCCTACAAATGTTCCTGTCGCCATCCCCGCCAAATCTACTTTTCCTTTAAGTTCAGTAGCTGAGGCTGTTCCATCGTATCGGAGGGTATTTCCGTCAATCGAAATTTCCAAATGAAGAACCTCGCCTTTCAGCGTTCCGGTGACTTCGGAGGTCCCAAATGTCCCGGTGTAGGTTCCAGTGATTTTTTCACCCTCTTGCTTCAAGACAAAAGTCGGAGTCCCGCTCCCCATATCCGTTTCCACTTGGACTATCCAAGTGCCGGTGATATCGATGGAGGTTTGGGCCTTAGTCGTGAAGATTAGTCCAAAAATAAGCGAGCAAAATAGAAGTATTGTCTTCATGAGTTGTAGAGGTTATGGTCAAAAAAAGGTAAGGAAAAAAATAGAATGATTATCCGCCATCACCCGACATTTAAGAGGTTTAAGCATTAATCAATTAGAAAATGGTCAACAGTTCCCAGCAAGTGGAATTGAACCCCAGTCCCAAAACCCATTGGTTTACTGTAAAAAAGCGACTACTAATAAAGACAAGAAGATGAGGTGGGGTAGACTGATCTCAGAATTCTAATTTTTAATGCTCACTCTTTTGGCTTTGGTGAATGGAGCTTCTTGGATTTTATTTAAACTAGAAAAGACTCGTTTGTTGCTGATTCTTGTTGGCTGATGCTCCTTCTAATCGAAGTAGTTTTTTCTTGGCTTCCAGGCCGCCTGCATATCCTACCAAACTTCCATCCGAACCAATGATTCGATGACAGGGTATCAAAATGGAAATTGCATTTGCTCCATTTGCAGCCGCGACGGCACGGATGGCGTCAGGATTTCCCAATTCTTGGCTGAGTTGAAGGTAGCTTTGCGTTTGTCCATATGGAATTTTGCAAAGTTGATTCCACACTTCCATCTGAAATTGAGTGCCGACAGGTTGCATCGGAATTTGAAATTCACGGAGATTTCCAGAGAAGTAAGCCTCAAGTTGCTGCTCCAGTTCATTCATCAAAGGATGCCTTGATTCCACGAATTTAGCACCGAGGCCTGTTTGAATCCGTTGATCGATTTGGCCTCGCATCTTTCGGAAGGCCCAATCACAGAAGACAAGTTTTTCTTCAAAAATCCCGATGACTAATTTTCCAACCGGACTGGAATAGGTACTAATTGAGATTTCCTTCATTGCTTATGGGTAGAAAGCGTTTCACTGATTCCTTCCAAAACCATTGCCTCGGCTTCCATTTCTACCAAGTATTCCTCTCCGATTAAATCTGCCCGAACCATGGTGTTTGCGGGCTGGATCTTTCCAAATCGCTTTCCATGAGCTCTAGAAATGGGTTCCCATTGATCCGCATTTCGAATGTAAATCCGAGTTCGGATGACGTCTTCGAGTCGTCCACCCAGTGATAAAATCGCTCCTTCGATTTTATCCAAAATGAAATCGGCCTGAGCGGCGGGATCATTTCCTCCCATTGCACGAATTCCATGGGTAGCCGTTGTACCTGAAACCAAAATCCGTTTTCCTTTTCTCACGGCTCGGCTAAAGCCTGCAATATCCTCCCAAATGGTGCCACTTAATGCTTTGATTCGTCCATCGGAACCTTTGACATTGGGATAAGGGGCTGGAATTTGATCCAAATGATGGCTCAAATCTCCAGTTGCGGTAAGGTAAGGAGGCTTTCGATATTCATCTCCACAGTCTCCCGGTATGGGATTTAGAGAAGCTAAAGAATCACCGATCTGGCTGAGATCTTTCTCATCAAGATCAATTTCGAAAAGTTGCTGGGTTTCTTTAATGTGCTCACTTTGTCCCAATCGGGCACCGATGATTACTCCTCCAACTGCCGGTCGAGTCATGATGTAATGACTTGCGAGCATGGCGATTCCGGTCTGATGTTTTTGGGCAATTTGGGAAAGCGTCTGAAGGAGCTGTTGGAATTTTTGCCAACCTCCAGCCACATCGATGTATCGTTTATATTTCATCTGCGACCAAGTCAGGGATTCCCCCAAAATGGGCTCAGGTTTGTCCAACCATTTTTCTGAAAGAAATCCTCCGGCAACGGTCCCAAAGGCCAATAGTTTGATATTATGCTCCAGGCAAAAATCCGTCATTTCACCTGCGGCACGTTGGTCTAAGAGGGAATAGCATACTTGATTAGAGCAAATTTGGATTCCAGATTTGACGGCAATTCGTAAATGCGCAGTATCAAAATTGGTGAGACCGAGGTGTGCAATTAGCCCTTCTTGCTTCAGCTCATCGAGCCAAAACAAACAATCCACCCAACTGGGATGCGCATAATGCCAAGCATGAAATTGCATCAGTTGGATTTGCTTGCAATTCATCCGTTGGAGTGCCGTTTGGACTGCTTCCCGTACTTGAGATTTCGTAATTGGTCCTGGGCTTGGAACCCACTTCGTGAAAAATTGACCTTGGTCCTTGCCATACATTCGACGAAACTCCCCTGTAATTTCCTCCGCAGAACCATAGTGATCGGCCATGTCAAAAGTGGTCAATCCGGCATCTACATACGCTTTCATGGATTTGGCAGCTTCTTGGGGATCAACTTTATTTCCATTTCGCTCCAAGTCTGCGATTTGCCAAAGGCCAGTTAAGGCTCGGCTGATTTTTAGGCCCGACGCAAGTTCAGTATAGTGGTCAAAAGTCATGTTAATCTTTGGGTAGTTCAGTAAATTTTTGAATTAGTTCAGGTTGGTCAGTCTTGATTTTTTTCCATCGGAACAGAAAATACAAAGACGCCAAACTCATCACGATCATCCAGATCCAAGTGGAATGAAAGTACCAAGCGCTCAGCTCGGATACTAAGTCCTTTCTGGTGTGCATGATCAGGAAAAATGAAAGAAAGACAATTCCCAGCCAACCGATAGTTTGTTGGAGTTTTTGAGAAGGAAACACCTTGATTTTTTGATGGAGTTTTGGATTTATTCGTGGGAAAAGAACCAATGCTAGGCACATCAGCAGAAAGTTGACCATCATCGAAGTGACCATAATGTCAATTCCTAAGAAAAAATCCCCGGCAAAATGACTGCCTAAAATCCCCAAAGTGGAAACGCCACTACTGAGTAAAATAGCGGGGTAAGGTGAATGGAATTTAGGATGAATTCGTGCAAGACTCCTCGGGAAAAGTCCATCTGCACTCCAGGAATAAACCAGACGAGAAACAGATAAAATCATTGCTGGAAGGTCATTCAGTAGGGCAATTGCTGCTCCCAAAAGGATGATGATTCCAACCCAAGAAGGTAAGACATAGCTCAAAAGTCCGGCAGCCGATACATCTTTTGTCTGCGATTCCTCCGCTACAAATTGCCAAGGAACGGTGTGATACACTGCGTAGGTAAAACTGAAATAGAAAAGCCCTACGCCCAGAATTGCCAATCCAATTGCTTTCGGGAGGTTTCGCTGTGGGTTTTTCGCTTCTCCTCCCGCCTGTGCGATCGCATCAAATCCAATAAAACTGGAGAATAATAAGGCAGCTGCGGAGAAAAATGTCGACCAATTCCAAGTAGCAGGAATAAGGTCAACTGTCCGATTTTCTTTTTGGGTCAATGCCATTATAAAATCCTGCTGATCCAGCATCAATCCAGCAACAATCACCACTCCACCCAATAGAAACATAAGTGTCATCAAGGGAATCAACGTTTTTTCATAAGAAGTAATGCCCCGGATATTGATCCAAGTAAAAAACCAGAGGATGAGCAAGGAAATACTAACTCGGATACCTCCAATTTCCAAAACCTTCGCTACTTCCTCCCAGCCAAGGGCAAGAAAGACATCCCTGAAAAATGGAACTACGACGTAGGCAATCACTCCAATCACGATGGATAAACCAAACCATTGCGAAAAGCTGGCTATAAATCCCCAATACGGTTGGATCGCCCTGCTCGCATACAAATAAGAACCTCCAGCCCGTGGCATGGCAGATGCCAAAACGATGTAAGCAAATGCTGCGAAAAGAGCAGGAATGGCTGCAAAAAGAAAAGCGGGAAGCACGTATGGACCTATTCCCGGAATATTTCGCTGAATCATAAAGGGAACCACATAAATCGATGCGCCGATCATGGAGCAAATTCCTGTGGCAGTAAGGCCTAATAATCCAAGTTGGCGGGAAAGGTGGGGAGAGGTTTGACTCATAGATTGCTAAAAATAGCCAAAAGGCTAAGATACTGGCAATGCCATTGAAGGAATTCTAAACTTCCTTTGTTACTGGATGAAATCGAATATGGGAATTCTTTTGAGCTAAAAAAACTTCGAATTCTGCAAAATGAACAGACTAGAATTAGCCGGATCAGTCCATGGACAACTGAGGAATTTGAGGAAGATACCTGAGTTTTGTCAGGAAAATTGCTTGCAATATTTCCCTATTTTGGGTCATCAAAATTGATTTTTAGCCGAGCTATGAATAATGCCATTTACCTCACCACCACAGAGCCGTTTTCTGGAAAATCCATCTATGCCTTGGGCCTGATGAATTTACTGGCTTCCAAAACAGACAAGTTAGCCTATTTCAAACCCATCATTTCAGGAGGGAAAAAGGAAAAAGACCGACGTTTGGAGTTGCTCAAGGAGCATTTTAACCTTTCTCAGGAGTATGAGGAAATGTATGCATTTACCCGAAAGAAGGCTTTCAAGGAAATCAATCGAGGAAATGAGTCCGAATTGATTGATGCCATCATCGAGAAGTTTAAAAAGCTTCAGGAAAACTATGACTTCGTGGTCGTGGAGGGGACTGATTTCACAGAACTCAACAATGTGGAATTTGACGGGAATATTTCCATTGCCAAAAACTTGGGAATTCCAGTTGCCTTGATTTTGAATGGCGATAAGCGGACTCCCTCCGAAGTTTTGGATATGGCTTTGGCTGCTGTACATAGTTTCCACAATCATGGAGTTCAGATTTTGACCTTAGTCGCCAATAAGTTGATGGAGGATAAAGTGGAGGATGTGAAACGGAGGTTGGAGGCTATTCTTCCAGCAGAAATTCTGATCACCGGAATCCCTGTTCATGCCGAGTTGAGCAATCCAACGATGGCAGAAATCATGGAGTCCTTGGGTGCTAACCTGATTTTTGGCGGAAATCTCCTGACCAATCGAGTGGATCATTCCATTGTCGGGGCGATGCAGTTGCATAATTTTCTCACTCGGCTTGGGCAAAATACCTTGGTAGTGACTCCAGGCGACCGAGGAGATATCATTATTGGAGCCCTGCAAGCGAATGTTTCTCGGAACTTTGGAAAAGTAGCAGGAATCATTGTTTCTGGCGGCATGCACCCAGAGCCATCGATCGTCAAGTTGATCGAGGGCCTGGAGACAATCGTGCCGATCTTGCAAGTTGACGAAGGGACTTTTATGGTTGTAACCAAAGTCAATCAAATCAGAGCCAGGATCGCCGCAGGAGATAAGGAAAAGATCGCTTTAGCCATTCGACTATTCGAAACTTGGGTGGATGAAAAAGCCCTTAACGATCGCTTGGTTGCTTTCCATACCGATACGTTGACACCTAGAATGTTTCAGTATCAGTTGGTCAAGCGAGCGAAATCCTCCAAAAAACACATCGTGCTCCCAGAGGGAGAGGAAGATCGAATTTTGATTGCAGCAGATATGCTGGTGCGCCAAAATGTGGTTGAATTGACACTTTTGGGTAACCTAGAGGTCATGGAGACCAATGCGAAGCGATTGAACTTATCGCTCGATTTCTCCAAAATTCAAGTCGAAGATCCAGCGACTTCCCCACGTTTGGAAACCTACTCCCAAGCCCTTTACGAACTTCGAAAAAGTAAGGGGATGACTCCCAATACTGCTCGGGACTTGATGCATGATGTTTCCTATTTTGGTACCATGATGGTGTACAAAGGAGATGCTGAAGGGATGGTTTCCGGAGCAGTTCACACCACCCAGCATACCATTCGTCCAGCCTTGCAGTTTGTGAAAACCAAGCCTGGAAACTCTACCGTTTCTTCGGTGTTCTTTATGTGTTTACCCAGTCGTGTGGCTGTATTTGGAGATTGCGCCGTAGTGCCTAATCCTTCTTCCGAACAACTCGCAGATATTGCGATTTCCTCTGCGGAATCCGCCAAAATGCTGGGAATTGACCCTAAAATCGCCATGCTTTCGTATTCCTCAGGAACTTCCGGTGAGGGAGAAGAGGTGGAAAAAGTCAGAAAAGCGGCAGAGATGGTGAAGGCTAGAAGACCAGATTTGAAGGTTGAGGGCCCAATTCAATATGATGCGGCAGTTGATCCCGAGGTAGGCAAAAAGAAAATGCCGAATTCGGTAGTTGCCGGTCAGGCCAGCGTATTGATTTTTCCCGACCTCAATACCGGAAATAATACTTACAAGGCGGTGCAGCGGGAAACAGGTGCCATCGCTATCGGTCCTATGCTCCAAGGTTTGAATAAACCGGTAAATGATTTAAGCCGGGGTTGTACCGTGGTTGACGTGTTTAATACCGTAGTAATTACGGCGATACAAGCGCAAGAAGGATGATTTATGATTTACGAATTACGAGGAGCGATTTATGATTTACGAGGTAGGAGGTACGAGGGACGATTTACGAATTACGAGATCTTCTTAAGAGTAAAGGTTGAAATCTTAATCTTGGCTTTTCTCCATGAAATGAAAATCGTATCATCAACAAATAGCTTGTATTTACCGGTACATCGGTCGCCGGACACCCGACACCCGACATCAGACATCGGTCATCCGACAATTAATCTTCCGTCTTCTGTCTCCTATCTTCCGTCTTTTCAACCATGAACGTCTTCGTTATCAATTCTGGCAGTAGCTCAATCAAGTACCAACTCATTTCCATGCCTGAGGCAAAAGTCCTTTGTTCGGGGCTCGTGGATCGGATTGGGCAGGAAGGTTCCAAGGTGGAGCACAAGTCATTTTTACCACAGGGAGAAGTGAAAAAGGTGTTGGAAATTCCTGTTCCCCATCATTCGGTAGGATTGACAGAAGTTGCCAGTTTGTTGACTAATGCAGAGGTGGGCGTAATTTCCGATCCTTCACAGGTGGAGGTGGTCGGGCATCGGGTGGTGCATGGAGGAGAAAAATTCGCTTCCACCCAAGTCATTACTCCAGAGATCAAGGCCAAAATCAAGGCCCTTTTCCCCTTAGCCCCATTGCACAATCCCGCTAATTACCTGGGAATAGAGGTGGCGGAAAGTATTTTTCCTCATGCCCGACAGATCGCGGTGTTTGATACGGCTTTCCACCAAAGCATGCCTGCACAGGCCTATCGAATGTCAATTCCGAATGACCTGTATGTTAACCATGGCATTCGGGCCTATGGATTCCACGGCACGAGTCATAAGTATGTCAGTGAGCGGGCAGGGGAGTATTTGCAGAAGTCTGACTCCAAAGTCATCACCATCCACCTCGGTAATGGCTGTAGCATGGCCGCAGTGGAAGGAGGAAAATGCATGGATACGAGTATGGGATTAGGTCCTATGAACGGGCTGATCATGGGGACACGAGCGGGAGATATCGATCAGTCAGTGATTTTTTACTTGGTGCGCGAACTCGGCTATTCCCTGGATGAGGTGAACAACTTACTGAATAAAAAGAGCGGAATGCTCGGTTTGACCGGGTTCAGCGATATGCGGGATATCGGCAAACTCTATCATCAAGGACAGCCCGAAGCTATTTTGGCCTATCAGCTGTATGCCTATCGGATCAAAAAGTACATTGGTTCCTTCGCTGCGGCGATGAATGGACTGGATGCAATCGTCTTCACTGGAGGAGTTGGAGAGAATGACCAACTTACCCGAACATTTGTCTGTGAGAAGATGGACTTTCTTGGCATCCAGCTCGATCCGGAAAAGAACAAACTGCCCAATACAGGCCTTCGTGCGATTCAAACTGACGCTTCATCCGTACAGATTTTGGTGATTCCAACCAATGAAGAGTTGGAGATAGCGAGGCAGTGCTTCGGGATAGAGGATTAAGGTCTGATGATTAATGACCGAAGTTAGCTAAGCTGGAAGATCGAAGACGGGATACCGAAGATGGATTGTCAGGGGACTGAAGTCCGATGACTGAAGGACAACAAGCTCCAAAGGAGCGTCCTTTATCAGCCAGATTGCCAGCGGTTTCAACCGCTAGATTTATGGATGGATCTCAAAATTCCCACCTTGCTGGCGCAGAATTTTCGAATTGGAATGGGCGGCAAATCGCTAGCGAAACGGAGTAGTTTACAACATTTTTATCTCTCAGCTCCCTTTCAATTTTTCCCCTTTTCCTGACAACTCTGCAAGCTGTTGGATTCTGGCCTTTCGGGTCTTTTCGGTTTTGGCGAGTTTGAGCCAGCAGAGGACAAAGCGCTTACTGGAGTCATTGATGCGATGAAAAAAATCACTGGCTCCAGGCACCTTTTCCAGTCCGTCCTGTAGGTCCTGAGGAACTTCCAATCGGTCCACATCTTCCATAAAATCCCAAAGACCGACTTGCTTGGAGTACTCAATCGAGCGAAAACCGACTTCATGCATCTTTCCCATTTCGATCAACTTGGCCGCACAATCTTTATAGCTTTTGGCCCAGTGCTGTACTCTTCGAGGAGATATCAGCTGCATCGTCCGACGCTCGTCCAGCTTTCTTCGGATGCCATCGATCCAGCCAAAGCAGATCAATTCATCCAAGACCTCTTCCCTTGAGAGATACTTTTCAGGAACTGCTTTCAAATAGGTAACCAACCAAACCGATTCTTCTTGTTGATGATGTTGCTCCAACCAGTGCCGTAATTCTTCCTGGGAAGTGACTTCCACTTTCTGGAAATTGTCGGTTTGGATCATGAGGTGAGGACAGTTTTAGAGTATTTTTCAGGATAACTCGCCTCAATTACCGACTGTTTTTAGTTCAGATTGTTTTCTGAAGGTGATCGATATCGAAGTCTATCCAACCTGACTCATTCCTCTGAATATCCACGACACCCCAAATTGATCGGTCAATTGTCCATAAACGCCAAAGGGAGCATTGTTAAGCTCCATAAAAAGTCGAGTTTCCCGATCAGCCCCCACTGCCAATCGGTCAAACACAGGCTTCAACTCCTCGTACCTCTCGCCCGTGAGGTAGATGCTGAAGGTATTTCCGGGTTTGGGTTCCAGCATGGGAGAGGCCATCCAGTCGGTAGCTGAAAACTCAATCTGGTTGTTTTTCAAGTGGGCGTAGATGATCCGATCGTGTTTTTCCTCAGGAAACTGAGCCTTCATCGGTGTATCTCCCACACGGGTGAGGGTGAGTTCGCCCCCCAGACATTCCTGGTAAAAACTCATGGCTTGTCGGCAGTTTCCGTCAAATAGTAGAAATGGGGTGGTTTGGAGCATAGGGAGGTTTTTTAGTGTTTGGTTAAGGTGAATTAGCTTGGAGACGGCGGTCTCTAGGAGCTCCTTTTCTTCCAACTTTCTTGAAGATACTAAATTGCCTTATTTCCTCTGAACCGACCCTTGTATCTAAGATGAGACAGCATTACAAATGGGGTAGAATATTAGGATGGAATTACAAATCCCACCCAGCTCTAATCTGAATTTCAATGATTAAATGGATACTAATCTCAGTGGGAACTGACTAGGCCTAAGCCTAATCAGCTTTCTTTACACCGAGAGGGAGTTTTAGGATTCCTTGCCTTAATTAATTGTCGAGTCCTGCTTCTGCCACCACCGTGAGCAAGGCAAGTTTAATCGCATCGGTTCCTTTCTCATCCAACCACCATTCGTCCAGTGCGTGGGCATTGTCTCCTTTTCCGCCCCAACTTAAAGTCACGGCAGGGATCCCTTTGGAAATAGGCCAATTCGCATTTCCGGACATGATAAATAGGCTAGGTTGTATCCCAAAAGACTGAACAGCAGCCATTGACCGCTGGACCAAAGGGGATTGCTCGGGGGTTTTTCCCGAAGGTCTAAATCCGATTCGTTCCACTTGTAGAGTAAGCACTGGGCTGGTCTTTCGGTTGCTGTTGTATTCTGAAAGTCCTTTTTCCATTGAGACCTTGAAAATGGAATCCATGGTGCTGAGACTTTGATCGTCTTCCGAACGCATGTCCACTTCCATCCAAGATTCAAATGGAATCGAATTGACAGAGGTGCCACCGCCTATTTTCCCGACATTGAAACTGGTCTTGGTTTTGGCTATTTCTGAAAACTGAGCTGCGGCATCGGAGAAGTAATTGATCATTTTTCCCAAAGCATGGTGGGGATTGACTAAGCCAAAATCACTCCAGGAATGGCCTCCCGGACCAGAAACAGTTACTTTGTAGCGGATAGAGCCGGTGCCTTGGTTGGAAATTCCGCCCGGTTCATCTGAATCTATGGAAATCCAGGAATCGATTTTCACATCTCCTTGATCAATCAGATACTTCACGCCGCGTAGGTCGCCGTTTCCCTCTTCCCCAACCGTGGCCACAAATAGAATGTTGTCCTTGGTCTGGATTTTGGCTTTTTCTAGGGCTCTTAGGACCGTGAGCACCACCACCAGCCCGCGGGTATTGTCCCCGATTCCCGGAGCAAAAAGTGTATCGCCTTTGGTTTTCACCTTGACGTCAGTTCCTTCCGGAAATACGGTATCCAAGTGCCCGTCCAGCGCCACCGTTCGTTCCCCGACCGTCCCTTTGCGAAGCGCCAGCACATTGCCGATGCTGTCCATCCAAACTTGGACTCCTCCGGCTTCCTCCAGCATCTCTTGGTACTTTTTCCCTCGGGCAGTTTCCATAAAGGGTGGCGCCGGGATTTCCGTGAGCAGGATCAATTCTTGCAATCCTTGAGGATTCAGTCGGTCGATTTCGGCAAAAGCAGCCTGAACAGAAGGCTTTCCGGAAAGCTCCTGGATTTCGGAGCGATAGTGGGAACTCACTTCGGATGTTTTTACCTGGGCAAACCCAGAAAAGCTCAAGAGGAAACAAGCTAAGGCAAGGAGAGTAAACTTCATAGAAATTGGGAATGGGTGTATGCCGGATATTAGAAATTCCGACTCCAAAATCTACGGATTAATCGGGTGAATTTTTGAAAGGAAAGGGTTAAAAATAGGGATTGGGGCAGGAGATGGCAGAGCAATGTTTTGGGGTGGTGGTAATGGATTAATAACAAAAACGCCTGGTCTTTGGGGCTGAGCGTAGTTTGTAACTACGCTCTTTTATTCCTTTCAATTTGTAATTGACTGATAAATTCTGCGACTGGGTGAAGTTTGCAACTTCACCCTAATATCCTTACCATCCCGATAGCTATCGGGATACAATTGGCTTAGAAACCTTTATTACCAATAATCAACTTCAATCAAACTCTTCAAACCAGAATAATTCCTGGGACTCGAGTATAAATAATCTTCCTCCTTTTCGACAATTCCTGCTCTGACAGGATTTTGATGGATGTAGGTCATCCTACTCTCAATCATTTTTGGCTCATATAATTCAATCGCATGGTTGTCATGAGTCCAAAACTGCAAATCACCTGATCGCTTATTAAATTTAGCATGGTACTCAAAAATCATTTTCATCCATTCTCGCCTGCTTTCTTGTGGATTTTCTAGAACCAATTTCAATAATTTTTTGCTTGTAAACTTTTTGAAATCCCGTACCCAATCCGAAAGCTTACCTTCCTTTTGCTGAACGACCAAATGGATATGATTGCTCATGATAACATAGCCGTATAAGTATAAGCCTTTTTCTAAGCGACAAAAAGAAAGGTTCTCCAAAATCAAATCCCGATATACTTTTCGGGTAAAAACATCTGCCCAACCCACCACCTGAAAAGTAAGGAAATAGGGCATTTCTTGATCCCGTATCTGATAGGCCTCTCCCATAAAACAATTTTATCGATAGAAGCAATTTACATCCCGACTATTGTCGTGGATTGTTGGTATAGAAAGGTGTTTTGCAAACTACACCTAGTCCTAATCAAGTTATTCTACTCCCAGAGGGGGTAGGTGCTGTTATCGGTAGTCTTTCTCATAGTGTCTGTTTAATAACCTCTTTTGTATCAGTGTCAAATACAATTATTCCTTCGCTTTGGTCGTCAAGTTGCCCAGCTAATTGACCTTTTTCTGTCCAAACAGAACTATGCCCAACACTTAAAAAATTGTCGCAGAAGCCAACACAGTTTGACATTAATACTGGCATTGAATATTTTTTCGCCACTTCTGGATAATGTGCTAATGCTTTATAAATTCCATTTTGGGATTTTGCCACACTTGCTAAATAAATCTCCGCTCCAAGTTTATTCACAGTATCAGAATGGTTTGGCTGCAAACTTTCAAAGCATATAGCTGGAGCAACTTTCTTGTTGTCTAAGTTTAGAATGACTTGTTCATCCCCACTTATAAAATATGGAAATTCATCTGAATGAAGTTGTTGTTTTGAATAAGTAATCCTTGGTTTGTCGGGTTGAAAAATAACCATACTGATTTTAATTCCTGTTTCTGCTATTGTCGGAATGCCAAGTCCAATTGTTATTTTTTTTGTGTCGCTAATTTTTTGAAAGCTATCAAGTCTTTTATCGTCTTGGGTTGTTGCTAAGGTTTTTGCAAGTTCAGGTTCGTAACTTGTCAATGAAAGCTCAGGAAAGAAAATTGAAGTTGCTTTTAATGACGAAGCAAGCTCAATAAATTTTATATGATTGTCAATGTTTGCTGAAATGTCGCCTTTGATTGGTCTTGTCTGTGCGATACTTATTTTCATGTGTTGTCTGTCTTTAAGATTACCGCTAACGGTTTGCGGCTTTGCGAAGAAGCGGATTTCGGAGCTCAAAACTGTCAATATAGCACAAAAGTTGATGAGAGGTAGGATGTTCAATTAACCACTGAACCCGCTTTTTTGCAAAACCGCTGTTACCGGTTCGTGCTTCTTTTCTATCGTGTTGTTGTCTGTCCATGTTGCTCTGTCTTGGTGCGTTGGCTTGGCGGCTCTTTTGCAAAACTTGGCTTTAGCGTTGGCTTGTGCGGTTTTGCAAATGTGCCACCAAATGCATAGGCTATTTGTTTTTCATTTGTCCGATTTTAGGAACTATTGTTATTAAAAATCTTTGGTTGGCATTACCGATGTCAGGCTGTGTCCGTGGAATACCTTTTTCGCCACTTCCAGCTACGATTATTTCGCAGTTCTTCAATTTGTCAAGTCCAACATTGTTTTGTTCCCAAAACTTAATTAGCGACTGGGCTCTGTGATAGCTTAGGTCGTCATTTCCAATCCAATTATCTTTTGATGCTTGTCCTTCAACTACAATTAAATATTTGATATTTTCTTCCTCTGGATATTTTAAGATGAGTTGTTTGATTACATCACCTGCTTTAAGCAAGTCAGAACGTTTGTCAGGCACAATTTTAGAAATGTCATAACTGCCTTTTGGAAACAAAAACTGCATGTTCAAAATGTGCTTTTTGTTCTCTGCGTCATACTTAAAGTAGGCTGTGTCAATATTGTTAACTGTTTTTTCAATTTCCTTAATTCGGTCAAGTTCCCTGCCTTTCTCTCCAAGTTCACCAATCATCTTGTTTTGCATGGTATAAACCAAAACAAAGAGAACAAGCATGACGAAAAACAAACTTGTCATTAAGTCTGAATAGCTCAACCAAAAGAAGTCTCTTTTTTTCTCGTTTGATTTAGCCATTTTACTTCTCTGTTGGGATTTCTATTTTACTGATGGTTTTCTTCAAGTCTATAATAGCATCAATAAGAGCCTTATTAGTTTCAATTGATTGCTTTTGCGAATCCTTGAAGTCATTTCGCATTTCAACGATTTGATTTTTCAAAACATTGAATTCATCCTTTTGGATGGATGAGTTTTCTACAAAAATTTTAATGGCATTTTGTATTTCATTAATTCCTGTGAAAAAGTTGTTGTTACTGCCAATAAAGGATTGAATTTGCTCAGTAGAAGTTTTAAAGTAACTATTGAGTTCCTTGTAAACCTCTTTGATATCTTGATTAAGTTCATCAACTTGGGTTCGCCATACTTCTCTGTGGTCGTTTATAGTAGGGAAGTGTTTTTCTAAAGAATCTTTGAATTGCTTCTGTAACTCAATTGTGGCAACACTATTATTGCTTATTGCTTTAAGATTTACATTGAAGTCCTTAAACTGTTCAATGATTATATTCATGTCATGGGCAACTTTCTCTGTTTTGTCAACATAACCATTTAAGCCTTTTTGATACGCTTGAAATTTTTCTAAGTGTTCTGCCGATTCTTTAAGGTCTGCAAACACCTCTGCAATTTTAGTTGCAGTTCTGGTTAAACTCAACTTGTTTATTTCTTCAAGAACGGTTTGCTGTTTTTGTAAGTTCTCATTTAATAAGTGCCCTGAATCCTTATAATCATCCATGTTTTCACCAAACTTGATGATGAAGTGATTTAAAACATCTTTAAAACTTCCAAGTGATTTAGAAACACCAATATTTAAAAAAGGAAGTAGTTCTCTTTGAAGAAAATCGTAGTAATGGTTTTTGTCTGTATCATTTTTATAGGCCGCTGGCTTGTAAACCAAAGCTGAATTAATTACTGTAAAAGTCAAGCCGACCAAACTTGCAAACATTGCAGCAATAACACCATTTAGTAACTGTCCAATACTTGCTGATGAAATTGTAGTGGTCGTTCCTTCGGTAGTTGCAGAAAAATCAATTCCCCACAAACCAATAATGATTCCCACAAATGTTCCTGCTAATCCTATATACAAAGGAACGTTTATGAGATTCCCGATTTCATTGTCTACCTTTTCAAGATGTCTTTCGCAGGTGTCTTTCAAAATACCAAAGTCGGCTGATGCTCCTTTGTTTTTGCATAAGTAGGCATTAGTAGATTTTATTACCTCTGAAAAGTGGGAATGATTCGCTTTTGTTGAATTAGGAATAACCAAAAGCTCGACCTGTTCGGCATCTTCTGATTCCTCAATTATTTGGACATCATTTGAAAGTGAATCCAAGTATTTATCAAATTGGTCAGGTTCACTTAGAATTACTTTGGTTATAAAGAATTTTTTGATTTGTATTTCTTTAAACGAACTTGGGAAAAATCGCTGATACGATTTTATTTTAAAGAATACGTTGAAAAATACAAATACTTGTAATCCAACAAGGGCTAAAATGAATATAATCTCAAATGTCATGTTCTCTGCTTTTAAAATAGGATTGTTTGATTGTCGTCTTTTTTGTTTTGAGTTTTTTTAGTTCTCGGTTTAGTTGCTTTCTTTTTAGGCTTTTCCTCGACTGGATTCAGTTTCCTCTGTTCGAGTTCTTTATACAAGTCGGTTGCCTTTGGATAATGACCCTCAACATATGCCTTCACGAGAAAAGCATGTGAAAGCGGTTTTTTCGGGTTTAAAACATCACAATTAGTTTCATAGTCAAGTAAAACAATATCCTCTTTTTGTGATGCTTCTTTTAGTCGTTCAATTATTTCAGAAACCTTGTTTTCTAATACCCACAAATAACTCGGAAGATAAATCTGTATTCGAGCATCAATATAATTGAGCAAGTCAGTTCCATTTACGCCTTTACGATGCCCCAAAGGTTTTCCATATTTTCTGACAGTTCTTTTAATGTCTTTCATGGTGTCATTAGAGAACATTGCCTCTTCTATGTCAGCACTTTCAAAGACTTTTAAAGCCTGCCAAATCCCTTCAACGGATTTTGCTTTGCGGTTTTCTGAAAAGGGGATAGGAATATCTCCGTGAGGATAAAACGGACTTAATTTGACTAATCCAGTTGTTGCTTTTGAAGTGACATCAACAATTTTGGCATTGGGGTATTTAGCCAATAATGTTTTTTCCTTCTTCTTTTTATTTTCAATGTATATCATGAAGCTATTTCATTAAAGTTGGTGATGAATTCAGCGGGTATCCAAGTTTTAACAAGGACTTCCGCCTGATGCTGTTTTTTCTCGATTGGATTCAAATCGAAATATCTTTTATGAAATAAATCAAACCTTAATGAACTTAAAAAATCAACTGAATCTCCGTTAGTATGTCTGCGGTCTGCTGCATTCATATCTGAAAATCTTGTATTTTCAAAATAGCAAACTTCAATTGATACTTTTAGTAAATAGGGTCTGGTAATTCGACCTTCATTCATTGCCACGTGCTTCATAGGATGGTCTTTTATGAAGCTCAAACGCACATAGTCTTCTAATCCAAATTCAAGGTCTAAACTTCTTCCCAATGAGCTGTTTCCTGTCATCGGTATTACAATGTTATTTTTGTCGCAATAATACCAAGAATACAAACCACCATTTTCTTTGATAGACTTTAGATTAGAATGGTCTGTAAAATGGTATAAGATTGTAATATTATTTTCTTGTAGCACCTTTTTCAAGTCACGCCAATTAGACTTTTTATTTAAAAGTGCTTTTAGTTTATTCTCTTTCTCTAACTTTTTCGATTCCTCAATTCTTTTCCTTGCTTCTTCTTGTTCTCTTAGAATACGTTTTTGTTCTAAAATTCTCTCTTGTGCAATCCTTATTCTTTCTGCTTCTTCTTGTTGTTGCTTTAATAGTTCAGCTTGTCGTCTTTTGAAAATCTCAAGTTCCTTTTCTTTGAGTTTTGTCACCGCTTTTGAAAGCCGTTCAACTCCTTTTTTATAGTCAGGTTTTATAGATTTGGAAAGCCTATTTACAAGTAGTTTGGCGTCTTCAAGTTTATTTTGTCCTATGAGTGAATCAAGATTGTTGAGTTCTTTCTTGATGTTGCTTTCGTAAATTTCACGCTGCTTTTGCTTTTCTCTCTCTCTGTTGCCGTGTCTTTTTAAAGTCGATTTTTCTTGTAGTAGTTTTTCAAGTTGTTTGAAATCTTTGTCAAATGCTGAAACAGTAAAATCTGATAGTTCAACTTTGTCGTCTATTTTATTTTTACTTAGAAGAGAGAACAGTTTATCTATCCTGCTGTCAAATGATGAAGTGTCAGGAGTAGCAACTTCTTTTATGCTAGATTTCTTTAGGTCAAGTAATGATAAACTTGATTGAAGAACCTTAATTTCATTTTCTAGTTCATGTAGGTCGTATAATTTCTTTCTCTTTCTTGTTGGTTTTTGTTCTGAAAGGATTTCAGGCTCTTGTTCAATAACCTCTACAATTTGTTTCGCACTTTCAAATTCTATAAGCGGTTTTAAAATTTCCTTTCTTTCTTCGTCATTAGTAGCATTTGACGCTTTTGTTAGTATTTCCTCTTTGTCTATGCCTTTCTCAATAGTTGCCTTTGCGTCTTGATACACTTTTATATCAGACTTCTTCTTCTTTCCTACAAAGAAGATTTTAATAGTTGTCCATATTTTTTTGAAAAACTTCATTATTCAGGTCGTTTGTCAGGGCAAAAGCAAATGTGGTGCAACTGTGTGTCGCCTTGTGGGTGGGGTTGAACCTCTTTTGATTTTGCTGAAGCGTTGGCTTGTCTGTTCATTTGTCCTTTAGTTTTATTGTTGCACTGTCGTCTTTTAGCATGACCGGTAACGTTTGTATTTGCGAAACCCGTTTCGCAATGCATCCAAATAGGTATGCTTTACGAAACTAGTTTCGGGTATTTTTCAATTAGTTTTTTTGATTTCCTGGGGCTTTGGTATTCGGAATTACTCCTTTCCAAAAATGCCTGATTGGCTTTCCCCTAAAAATCTATTTCAAGATAAACGCCGATCCCCTTTCTTCCAAACTAATCCTGTAAAAGTGGGGGGATATTTTTTAGCTCGGCTCAATATGAATCAGCACATGGCCTAGCTGAGGAATTTCCCGGCGTAAAGTATCCTTGAGTTCGTGAGCGATGTCATGCCCTTCCCGTACGGTCAGTTTCCCATCTACATGCGCATGGAGGTCCACATGGTATTTCATCCCAGCCTTGCGGATAAAGCACTTTTCGGTATCGCTGACCCCAGGCACAGTGAGGGCAACTTGTCGGATTTCCTCGACCAAGGTATCGTGGTTGTTTTCATCCATCACCTCACCCAATGCCGGTCTAAAAATCCCATAGCAATTGTACAGAATAAAACCCACCGCCAGCAAAGCGGCGTAATCGTCCGCGACTTCAAATCCCTCCCCTCCAAAAAGTGCGATGGATATCCCGATAAAGGCTGCCACGGAAGTAATCGCATCGGATCGGTGATGCCAAGCTTCTGCTTTTAGCGAAGAACTCCCGAGTTTTTTACTCCGCCGCAGAACGACTTGAAAGCTGGTTTCCTTCCAAAGGATAATCCCCGCCAAGACCCATAGCGTCCAGGATTCAGGTAAGGCATGGGGCGTTTGGATATTTTGGATAGACTGCCAGGCGATGGTAAAAGCAGATAGCACCAGAAAAACCACCACGGCAAAAGTGATCAAAGGCTCCGCTTTTCCATGTCCATAGGGATGGTTTTCATCGGCAGGTCGCGCAGCATAGCGAAGGCCAAGCAATACTAGAAGGGAAGAGAAAATATCAACCGTAGACTCGATTCCATCTGCAATTAGCGCATACGAATGACCAAAAATCCCTCCCAAAAACTTGATCACCGCCAGCACCATATTGCCAAGCATGCTAAAAATGACGGTTCGTATGGCGAGGTTTGGAGAAGACATTTGGTAAAAGTATGAATTACGATGGACGAGTTATGAGTTACGAGTTATGAATTACGATTTACGAGGTTTTTGAGAACCTCGAAGGTTTGAGTTCTTTATTTAGGTGGTGGATTTACGAGTTACGATTGACGAGGTTTTTGAGGACTTCAATATTGCCTTCCTAATTCAGGACTTATTCTAGTTCAAGTCTTTTGACTCCACTGACTCCACTGGTTCAAGTCTTCAGACTTGGACCTTTTTGTATGCAGTCTTCAGACTGCTTAAAGCAGATAACCTTTTAGGTTTTGACAGCCTCGAAGGTTTGGGTTCTTGATTTAGGTGGTGGATTTATGAGTTACGAGTTACGATTGACGAGGTTTTTGGGGACTTCAAACTGGCGCGGGAATTAGGAGTTACGAATTAGGATTTACAAGATGGTGAGGGAAGGGGATCTTCATCATTCCGCGATTGATTTTTTATTAACTGAAAGAAGATGGGAATTTTTTAATTACGAATGCCTAACCTCGAATGTCGAATAGCGAAGTAGGTTTTGAAAAAAAATCCGAAATCCGAAATCCCAACTCCAAAATCAACTCTGCTTTTTCCCAACCCAATACAAGCCTGTTCCGATTCCCACAAAGATCGCTGTCATCCAAATCGAGCGCTCGCTCACTTGCATCATCAACCACAAACAAGCCAAAATTCCTAAAACGGGAATCAGGTAGCCTCCTTTCAAAATGAATCGACCTTCCCCACGAAACTGCGGTCTGAGTTTAGGAATTGCTGCGCAACTCATGATAAACAGGAACAATCGGGAAAGGACCGTCATGGCTGCTAAGGCGGTAAATGACCCAAATGCTGAAAGAAGAAATGCTGCCAAACCGAAGAAAATCACGGAATTGGCTGGGGTTAAAAACTTCGGATGAACTTCCCCAAACCAGCGGGGCAATGACTTTTCCAAGGAAAGTGCATACGTGACCCGAGTTGCAGAAAACATGGAACTGATCAGATTAGCAATGACCGAAGCAGCCACCCCAATCATCAAAATCACCGCCCCCGGACTTCCAAAAAGCGTGGCGGACACATCCAAAAGCGGAGTTTTTGACGCTGCGATCGTTGGCACCGCGGCTTGAGAAACGACCTGAATCAGCATGTACAGCACTGCCACCACCGCCAATCCAAGCAATAGACCCAAAGGCATATCTCGCTCTGGACGTTTTGCCTCGCCTGCTGGTACGACCGCACCTTCAAACCCCACAAAAGCATAAATCAAAAGCAATGCTGCTGCTCCCAAATCCGATACAGGAGGTAGGGGAGAATCGAAGTTTGGAATTACCGAAGGGCCAAGCAGGATAAATCCTCCCACAGGTAGGAGAATCAAAACGGCAAATTTGATCACTGTAAAGAGGGTCATCGATCGAATGGACTCCGTAGAACCTATGACATTGATCAGACTTAAGCCAATGCAGATCACTGCTAAGGAAACTAATCGGCCGGATCCTTCTCCAGCTCCATCGATAAAATAGGCGATTGAATCTGTGAGCAAAACCGTATTGGCAGAAAATGAAATCAACCGTGCCAAGTAGTACAGCCAACCTCCTTGAAATCCAATGAAAGGTCCAAAAGCTAATGTTCCGTATCGAATGGGACCACCTGTTCCCCGGAAGTAGCTCCCTAGCTCCGCAAAACTTAAAATCACCGGTAAAATCAAAACCGCACAGAACGCATACACCAACACACTGTATTCCCCGGCCAAAGCCGCTGCTCCGCTTGGTAATCCAAAAATTCCTGCACCAATCAGGCCATTGACCACCAGCATCCAAATGCCCCAAAGACCGAGGTTTCGGGGAAGTTTTTCTTCAGAAGATTGATTAGAGTTGTTGACTGTGGACACTGATGCAGTTTGAATTGAGTTTGGAAAATAAACGAAATCCCTCTCGAAGGAAAGGGATTTCTGTTTTAGGTTGGATTTATTTTCTCCACTCCAATACTTCCATAGTGCTAATTTCTGGACCACCGCCACGGTTGGCTGAACCGGCCTGAACCCATATTTTCCCATTTAAATAAGCCGTTCCGGTTCCGTGTCGCCCTTGGTTCAAGTTGGGAAGGGCAGTCCAAGTATGGGTTCGCGTATCCAGCACTTCGACTTCAGCATGTGCCGGGGTCTGCACCCCACTTTCCCCATTCATGACCACCAAGTAGGGACCAATTCCAAGGTTTGAAGTCCCTGCTCGTTCGGTTGGAATTCCATTTTCGATGGTATGCCAGGTTTGGGTTTTGAAATCGTAATAATCTACCTCCTTAATAGTCGTGTCAATGACGCGGCCAATTTTAGCGTGGGAAGTTCGACCGCCGGCAAGATACAATCGGTCGCCGACCATGGCAGCACTGATATGATCTCTTGTGGAGCATCTGCGAGGGAAGTCCATTTTCCAGTTTTAGGATCGAGCTCGTCAAACCAAGCCACGAATCCATCCCAATGCCCGTCTTGAATTCCACAGACGACATAAATTTTTTCATTCCAAACTGTTATCCCTGCAGAACCTCTTAATCTTCCTTCTGGCATTTTAGGACCTTCTCTCCATGATTTGGTTTCAGGATTGAAAATCAAGGCAGTTGGAATAGGTGTCTCGTGCGGATAGCCACCTGTAAAAGCACCAAGAATCCATATTTCCCCCTTGTAATCCACTGCTTGAAAATGGTTGATTTCCATAGGAGCATCTGCCACCTTGGACCAGGTGTTGGTTGCTGGGTCGTATTCTTCCACGGGGCGCTGCCATCTGCCGCCCAAGGAATAAAGTTTTCCATTACAAGCAACAAATGAGCTTTCGTGTTTTGGAGTTGCTTCATTTTCGGGATGGACAATGGACCAGTTATCTTGTGCAAAAAGAACAGTGGAAAAGAGGAGAAAGAGGAAGGTTACGCTGAGTTTCATAGGTTTTGATTTTGGGTTGGGCTAAGATAGGCGATTAAAAAGATTTGTTTCTCACAGATTTCCACAGATGAATTCACAGATTATCACTGATATTATGATCGATTTCATCGATAAGCACATGCTTTTTCAAGTATGCAGCTATCAGTGGATTTTTCGGCGCAAGTCAACAGATAGATTATTATCAATAAGTATGAAAGCTAAAAAAAGTATCAGTGCAAATCTGTGACATGATCCGTGAAAATCTGTGGGAACTCTAAAAGTTCAAAAAAGTAAACCACGAATTGCTCCGTGGTTATCAAACTTAAATCCGAAATCCGAAATCGTCTATTTTCCTAAATCCAAGATATCCCGGATTTTATTGATCTCGGCCATTTTATCATACAATCCTTGGGTGTCTTCAGCAGCGATTTTGTTCCTGAAGTCGGTCAAGTTTTCAATAAACCCATCCAAGGCGGCAAGTACATTTTCTTTGTTTTCAGTGAAAATCGGTGCCCACATCGCAGGGCTTGACTTAGCTAGTCGTACGGTAGAGGCAAAACCAGATCCCGCCATATCAAAGATGTTTTTTTCGTCCTGCATTTTTTGAAGAACGGTCTGTCCCAGCATAAAGGAAGAAGCATGGGAAAGATGTGATACGAATGCCAAATGGCGGTCATGCTCTTCAGGATCCATAAATCGTAATTTCAGATTTAGCGCATCGAAGAGTTTGTATGCTTTTTCTTTCAGATGAAGATCTGTCTTCTCGAGTTCGCAGATAATGATGACTTTGCGGTCGAGGAGGTCTGCGAAGGCAGCTTTAGGTCCAGAATACTCAGTTCCTGCAATCGGGTGAGAGGCTAAGTATTGTTTTCGCTTCGGATGGTCAGCCATCAGCGCACAAAGTTTTGCTTTGGTCGAACCTAGATCAAATACCAAAGTCTGTTCGCCAACCTGATCCAAGACCTGAAGTAAAAGATCTCCCAAGGTATCAGCAGGAGTTGCCAAAATTACCAAGTCGGTGTCTGCATCAGGTGTTTCTTTGGCTTCGGTAATGATGCCTAAAGTTAAGGCGTCCTTCAGGTTTTGTGGGTTGGTATCGTGACCGGTGATTTTGATTTCAGGGAATTTCTGACGAGCGCCGAGACCAAAAGATCCTCCCAATAGTCCTAGTCCGATGATGTGTATTTTTTGCATAACAGGGTTAAGGTTTGATACGGTTGATAGCTTCCAAGATTTTGAATTCAGGCATGCAGAGCGAAAAACGCACGTAGTTGTTCCCTTCTGAACCGAAGATTTTTCCTGGGGTGATAAAGATATTTTTTTCGTAAAGAAGCCAATCGACAAGTTCCTCTGGTGATTTCTCTCCGTTGACTTTACACCAGACAAAAAGACCGGTGGACTGAGTGTCGTAGCTGAGGCCGAGAAGATCAGCCAGTTTCCAAACGAGCTTTCTGCGATTGGTGTAGATTTCGTTTTGGTCAGCAAACCAATTTCTTCCTAAAGAAAGGGCTGCAATTGCTCCTTTCTGAAGTCCCAAAAACATGCCTGAGTCCATATTGGACTTGACTTTCAATACCGCATCGACAAAATCAGCTCTACCGCAGAGCATTCCTACTCGCCAACCCGGCATATTGAAAGTTTTGCTGAGTGAGTTGAGTTCCAAAGCGACGTCTTTTCCTCCAGGAATACTCAAAACACTCAAAGGCTCTGGATTCAGGATATGGCTGTAAGGATTGTCATTGACGAGTATGATAGCATGCTTTTGGGCAAAAGCCACCAAATCAGTCAGGATTTCCATTGAACCTGCAGCTCCCGTTGGCATGTGAGGATAATTGATCCACATCAATTTGACCTTGGACAGATCTTTTTGCGCTAGCTCCTCGAGATTGGGTCTTCCTTTTTGCTCCAAATCCATGGAGTAAAAGATGGGTTCGGCTTCCAACAACCGAGTTACCGAGGTGTAGGTAGGATAGCCTGGATTAGGGATCAAGACCTGATCTCCAGGATTTAAAAAGGCCATGCTGATGTGCATGATTCCTTCTTTGGAGCCCATTAAGGGCAGGATTTCTTTGTTGGGAACCAGCTCAACTCCAAACTCCCGGTGATAAAACGAAGCCATCGCAATCCGCAATTCAGGGATTCCCTGATAGCTTTGGTAGCCATGGGCTTGCGCATTCTCAGCAGTATTTTTTAAGGCGTCAATTACAGAACGATCAGGAGCTAAATCAGGCGAACCAATACCCAAATTGATCACGGGTTTGCCCTCGGCAATAAGCTGGTTGACTTCCCGGAGTTTGGCCGAAAAGTAATATTCTTCGACACTATTGATTCTGTTTGCAAATCCCTTCATCCTTTTCTGCTGCTGTATTCTCCAAATATTTTTAAATCTCCAAAATCCTTGATAACCAAGTCCATTGCTTCCCTGAATTGGTTGTAATCTCCGAATTCAGCATCGATAAAAAAGGCGTATTCCCAAGGCTTTTCCATCACAGGAATCGATTGGATTTTACTTAAGTTCAATCCCTTTTCTGCCAACAAAGTGAGCAATTTGGCTAAACCTCCTGCTTCATTTCTTATCGTGATTTTGAAGGAAGCTTTATTGGGAAGGGTAGAGGGTTGGACCTTTTCCTTCTGTAAAATGATAAAGCGGGTAAAATTATCCTTTACCGTCTGAATGTCTCGGGCCAAAATCTCCAACCCGTAAATATCTGCTGCGATTTCACTGGCGATCGCGGCAAGTCCGGTTAGCTTTTCTTCAGAAATCCGCTTCGCTACAGACGCAGTATCTACATCATCGAATTGTTGAATATGAGGGTGCTTTGCTAAAAATACCTTGCATTGTAGCAAAGCCATCGGGTGAGAGCGAACCTCGAAAATTTCCTGAATCTGTTGTCCAGGCAAGGCCATCAGTTGATGGGCTATCGGTAAATAATACTCGTCTCGAATAAACAGGCCGAACCGATCGATCAAATCGTAATTGGGAAGGATAGCTCCGGCAATTGAGTTTTCAATAGCCATCACACCAAAATCCGCTTCTCCAATTGCCACTGATTTGGCTACCGGTTCGAAGGTGTTAAAAGCTAAAATTTCGGAATCCAGCCCAAAGTTTTTTAGAGCCACTTGATGGTGAAAAGATCCCGGAACTCCCTGTATGGCGATTCTTAAGCTCATGCCTCTGTCAGGTTATCAGCTTGGACTCCTGTCAGAGCCACATGCTTCCAAAAACTTGGATAGGATTTATTGACCACGTCTGGCTCCTCAATCAGCACTTCTGTTTTGGTCAAAAGAGGCATAAATGCCATGGCCATTCGGTGATCGTCATATGTGTGAATCTGCACTTGGTGTGGCATAGTCACGGAAGGAATGACTTGGAATACTTCCGGTTCGATTTCCTTAAGTTCTGCGTTAAACTTGGCCAATTCCTGCTGCAAGGCGTAAATCCGGTCGGTTTCTTTGATTCGAAGACTTTCTAATCCGGTGAATTTGGCGTTTTGTCCCAAGATCGCGCAAGTCACTGCGACGGTTTGAGCAAGGTCTGGACAATGGGTGAAATCCCAGTTTTTCAAGCCTTTTACAGCTTGTTTTTGGAGAAGTACACCTCCAGTTTGGAAGGTGGATTTTACACCCAAATGATCCATAATATCGACAATAGCCGAGTCCCCTTGGAGACTATTTTCTTTTAATCCTTCTAAAAATAACTCGCCTGAATCACCACAAGCCAATAGGCTGAACCAATAGCTTGCCCCGGACCAGTCGCTTTCCACTGCAAATCGGGTAGGGGTGTAGGCTTGATGAGGGACATGGATTTTGTTTCCTTCCCAAGTATAGTTTATTCCGAATTGAGCCATCAAATCGAGCGTCATCTCGATATAAGTTCGACTTCCTACTTTGCCTTCGAGCTCGATTTCCAAGCCCAAAGGCAAGATCGGAGCAATCATCAGCATGGCAGAAATGTATTGGCTGGATACATCCCCGCGGATTTTGACTTGGTTAGTAGTCTGTTTTGGAAGTCCATGGATAGCTAGTGGAGGGTAGCCTTCCCGATTAAGGTAATGAATATCTGCACCAATTGCCCGAAGAGCATCAACTAAGATGCCGATGGGACGTTCGCACATGCGAGCAGTACCAGTCATGACTTTTTTTTGATTTGTCACCGTCGTGTAAGCGGTCAAAAAACGCATGGTGGTACCTGCGTCGAGCACATCAAAAACCGGCGGACTCGTTTCCAGCAAGCGAATCATGGTTTGGGTATCACGAGCTTCGGCGAGGTTGGTGATTTCATTTTTTCCCAAAGTCAGGGCATCGATCACCAAAGCGCGGTTGGATTCACTTTTGGAAGAAGGAAGAGGAATGGATAAGGAATCGAATTCGCTTTTTTGGGCAAGTCGAAGGATATGCATGGTAAATTTCTTCTAGGCTTGTGGCAATTGGTGGTAGTAATGAATCGCGTTTTTGATTTCTTCGCGAGTCACAGGGATATTAAAGGTGCAATTCCCAATGGATTCAAGCAGGGAAAAAAGCAGTGTCTGACCTTCATTTTTTTTGTCTTGGAGACAAAGGTCCAGGATAGGATCCAACTCGTGGAGAGAGAAGTTTACTTTGCCGTAAACTCTCAAGAGGAACTGGGAGAGTTCCTGAAAATCTTCGTAGGAAAGCCCGACTTTTTCAAAGGATAGAAAACCTTCAGCAATCATTCCTAGGGCAATGGCCTCACCATGTAGCAGGTGATTGCTTGTATCCAAAAAATAGGATTCAAAGGCGTGTCCAATGGTATGTCCAAAATTGAGGATTTTGCGTAGCCCATTTTCTTTTGGATCTGCATCTACTACAGCCTTTTTGATTCCCACCGAATGGCGGATCAGACTTTCCCAATCTTGGTTTTCCCAGTTTTGAGCTTGAAGTTTCTTGAAATAGGCTTTATCCCGAATCAATCCGTGTTTGATGATTTCTGCATAGCCGGATCGAAGTTCGGCTTGGGGTAAAGTCTTTAGGAATTCAGGGGCGATAACTACCGTTTCGGGTTCATTGAATACGCCGAGGTGGTTTTTCAGTCCTTTGAAGTCGATTCCAAGCTTTCCACCCACACTTGCATCCACTTGTGAAAGTAGGGTAGTGGGGCAATTGATAAATCGGACGCCTCTTTTGTAAAGGCTCGCACAAAAGCCTCCCATATCACCGATGACTCCGCCTCCCAGATTTAACATCAGCGCCTTTCGGTCCAAGGCCTCTTCCGTCATCCTATTCCAAATCAAAGAGCAGGTGTCCAGATTTTTATGAATTTCTCCAGCAGAAACAGAGATGAATACGGTTTCAGAAGGTAAAATTTCTTGAATAATCGGAAGGCAATGGTGCTGGGTGTTTTGATCAGTCAGTACGACTAATCTGGAAAAAGAAAGCTGGGAAACCAGGCTGGATAGAGTTTGCTTGATATCAGCTGAGAAAATGACGGGTTCCACGAGGCGGCCGGTTGGTTGAATAAACTAAAATTAGGAAAGCAATCCCGATTGGGATAGCCTTCCTAAGTTGAAGAGCAGATTTATTTTTTAATTGGTTCTGCCTCACGAAGTTGTTTTTCTTGGCGTTTCACCGATTCTTCGTGGATAGAATACAATAACTCTTTCATGAATTTTTCGCTCAGGTGTTTTTTCACTCCTTTTTGAGTGCGTGATTCCATCACTTCTTTCCAACGGTCTGACTGGAATACGGTCAAGTGGTGTTCTCTTTTATGAGCGCCGATCTGATCGATTACTGCAAATCTTTCTTGGAGAATATCCAATAGTTGATCGTCTAAATGATCCACTGCACGTCTTAAATCCTGAAGCTTCTCGTCTGGCTTCATGTTTTCCAACGGTTGTTTGAAGTCGATCGAATCGATCATTTCTTTCAGACGAGCTGGAGTAACTTGCTGCTTGGCATCAGACCAAGCTTTGTCAGGATCGTGGTGAGTTTCGATCATCAACCCATCCAATCCAAAGTTCATTGCGCTCTGAGCTACTTCTAGCAAACCGTCTCTTCGTCCCACGATGTGAGATGGATCGTTGATTACTTCCATTCCTGTCCACTCTCGCTTAAGGTGGATAGGCATTGACCAATTTGGTTTGTTTCTGAAGCGCTTATCGTAAGCATCTGAGAATCCACGGTGAATGGCAGCAAGCTTATCAATTCCAACTGCATACATTCTTTCAAGTGCTCCAATCCACAATTCAAGATCCGGATTCATTGGATTCTTGATCATTACCGGTACATCTACACCTCGAAGTGCTTCTGCAATTTCCTGAACTGCAAATGGATTGACGGTAGTTCTAGCACCGATCCATAGTACATCTACTTTATGTTTTAGCGCAAGCTCCACGTGAGCAGCATTTCCCACTTCTACAGTGATTGGGATATTCAGGTGGTGACGAACAATTTCCATCCACTTAAGACCTTCTTCACCTACTCCTTCAAATGATCCTGGTCTTGTTCTAGGTTTCCAAATCCCCGCTCTGAAGAGTTGAGGAACCATGTTTTCTTCTTTCATCTCTTTGCAGATCTGCTCGATTTGCTCGGGAGTTTCTGCGGAACAAGGACCTGCGATGATCAGCGGGGTGGTGAGTCCTAATCCCCAATCTTTAATCTGTTTGTGTGGCTTCATAGTACTGAGCGTTTAAATGAAAAAAGCCCGACTCTTTCGAATCGGGCTTTTGTGTTTTATTTTCTTTTAGTTTTTGGCTAGACAATACACAGCTCCGATTCGATTTTGCTTTCGAAAGTAAAAGTAAAAGAAAGTAAAATAGATTGCGGCTGTGATTAACATGCCGTAAATGTAGGAGGTGATTTTTTAAATCCAAAATTATTTTTCAGAGAAATTATTGAAGAGTTTTAATTGAAAAGGTGAAAAGTTTGCAAATATTTCAATTAGCACATTTTTCAGCAATGATTTTATAATCATCTATTGAATTGTAAGCTTAAATCAGAATTAAATTTTGATATAATACCTTAAAAAAATTTTTATATCGAGATTGAGATGGGGTGTAATTCTTTCTTGGGTGTCACTGGAAATAAAGACGTATGGGTAAATACATTAAACATCGGCCTTGATTCATTCTGTGCTTTAAAGAAATGTTGTTTGCCATTTCATTAAGCCTAAGGGTACTTGATCAAGATTTACTGATTTACGATTAGAGAGTTTGATTTTTGTGGAATATCCAATTTAGCGGTTTGATAGGATTGCTTATGGGTACTTCAGCTTTAAAAGGTCGAACTAATGAAAGGCTCATTTTCTTTTTGTATTCAAAAAAGGTAAAAATTGATTCTTTTCTAGGACCCTTTTTCTAGCAATTGGTCGGTGATGTAAAGGATATGAAAGCACTCTACAATAGGCTGAATTTTCAAGGAATTAAGCGTTCCATTTTCCCAACAAAAACCAAGCTGATGCGGTTTTTTTGATATCTTTGCGACCTTATTTGAGCGATATGCCCGTCAAACCCAATATTTCTTTTGAGAATCTGGAAGTGGCCTTTGCTTCCAAAACTGATGCGGAACTCAGGAAAATGTACCTGATTTTCGCGACGCTTAACAATAATTTGATTTCTGACCTTGGTATTGGGTTAGCCAACTTGGCCTTCAAACTCAAGTTGCCAGTGAAAGGAATCATGAAACGAACCATGTTTGGGCATTTCTGTGGTGGTGAGACCATCGGTGAGAGTATCACTGCTTGCCACAAACTAGCTCAATTTGGTGTTCAGTCTATCTTGGATCTTTCCGTAGAGGGAAAGGGGGATGAAGAATCCTTCGATAAAACCTGTGAGGAAATCTATCAAACCATGGTCGAATCTGCTAAAACAGATTACATGCCCTTTGGGGTGTTTAAAACCACGGGACTTGGAGATTACCATATCATGGAAAAAATCCAGGCTGGTCAGAAACTTACGAAGGAGGAAGAGGAAGCTTTCTCCAAATTAAATGGAAGAGTTGATAAGCTGTGTAAAGCTGCGCATGACTTGGGATTGAAAATCTTGGTAGATGCTGAAGAGTCTTGGTTTCAGAATGTGATCGACGATTTGGCCTATGAGGCCATGGAAAAGTATAACCGAGATCGCTGTGTCGTGTACAATACCTATCAAATGTATCGGCATGATTCGCTTGCTCGCTTGAAGAAAGCTCATCAAGCAGCCCAAGAAAAAGGCTATTTGTTAGGAGCCAAGCCTGTTCGGGGAGCTTATATGGAAAAGGAACGAGAAAGAGCCCAAGAACTGGGATATCTGGATCCCATTCAGCCAAACAAAGCAGCTACAGACAGGGATTATGATTCCGCTATTCAATATTGTGTCGAGCAAAAAGTACATCTGGTTTGCGCCACGCACAATGAAAAAAGTAGCCTTCAATTGACTGAGTTGATGAATCTTCATGGAGTTGATCCCAAATCCGATTGGGTATTTTTCTCTCAGTTGTATGGAATGAGTGACATCATTTCCTTCAACTTGGCGAAGGCTGGCTATCAAGTGGTCAAGTATGTGCCTTATGGACCAGTGGAAAAGGTAATGCCTTATTTGACGAGAAGGGCAGCCGAAAACACCTCTATTGCTGGACAAAGCAGCCGAGAATTTGAGCTGGTGAAGCGGGAAATGAGAAGACGGAAGACCGAAGACGGAAGACCGAAATCCTAACTTCTGTCTCCTGTCTTCGGTCTTCCAGCCTATTCAAATTTAGAATTTCAAATTTCAAATAAACATAAATGCAACTTCTTAGCGAACAGGAACTTGAACGCAGAAAAGACCGGGAAGAACTTTATGCCATGGGGATTAATCCTTATCCGGCAGAATCTTTTCCCATCAATGTCACTGCGGAGGATATTCATAGAAACTACGAAAACAGAAAGACGGATTATAAAGACATTTCCATTGCGGGTCGATTGATGAGCCGTCGTATTATGGGGTCTGCCTCATTTGGAGAAATTCAGGATTCTACCGGACGTCTTCAGTTTTATGTTCGTCGTGATGATATTTGTCCTGAAGAGGATAAAGCCTTATACAATACTGTTTTCAAAAAGCTTTTAGGAATCGGAGACTTCATCGGATTGAAGGGGTATATTTTTACCACACAAACTGGTGAGATTTCACTTCATGTCACTGAGTTAAAAGTGCTTTCCAAGGCGGTAAAGCCTCTTCCGATTGTGAAAAGAGATGAAGAGGGTAATGTATATGACGGTTTTACAGATCCCGAGCAGCGCTATCGTCAGCGATATGTGGATTTAACTGTTAATCCGGAGTTCAAGAAAACCTTTATCACCCGTTCGAGAATTATTTCCAACATGCGTCGCTATTTTGATGATCGCGGATGGTTGGAAGTGGAAACCCCAATTCTTCAAGCGGTACATGGAGGAGCGGCGGCTCGTCCGTTTATGACGCACCACAATACCCTGGATATGCCGCTTTATTTGCGGATCGCGAATGAATTATACCTGAAGCGATTAATTGTAGGTGGTTTTGATGGAGTGTATGAGTTTGGGAAAATGTTCCGAAATGAAGGAATGGACCGTACTCACAATCCAGAATTTACCTCCATGGAAATCTATGTAGCCTACAAGGATTACATTTGGATGATGGAAATGGTGGAGGAGTTGCTGGAAAAAGTAACCGAATCCATTCATGGCACTACTGTGGTGAAAGTAGGAGGAAAAGAGATTGACTTCGCTGGGCCGTACAGAAGACTGACGATGTTTGACTCCATCAAGGAATATGCGGGAGTCGACGTAAGCGAAATGGATGAGGATGGATTGCGGAAAGTTTGTGCTGACTTAGGTATCGAAGTGGATGCATCTATGGGTAAAGGCAAACTGATCGATGAGATTTTTGGAGCTAAAGTAGAAGCTAATCTGGTGCAGCCGACCTACATCACCGATTATCCAATCGAGATGACACCATTGGCGAAAAAGCATAGAAGTAAACCAGGTTTGGTGGAGCGATTTGAGTTGTTTGTCAATGGAAAAGAAATCGCTAATGCATACTCCGAGTTGAATGATCCGATTGATCAGCGAGAGCGATTTGAAGACCAGTTGAAATTAGCTGCAAGAGGAGACGATGAGGCCATGGCTATGGACGAGGATTTCCTTCGTGCACTCGAATACGGTATGCCTCCTACTTCAGGTCTTGGTATTGGAATTGACCGATTGACTATGCTGCTGACAGATAATTCTACGATTCAGGAAGTCTTGTTCTTCCCTCAAATGAGACCTGAGAAAAAAGCAGTGGAGCTCACCGAAGAGGAAAAAGTCATCATGGATTTACTGAGCAAAAATCACCCTGCTTCACTACCAGACCTTAAAGCCCAATCCGGCTTAAGCGGTAAAAAATGGGATGTTTCCATGAAGGGGCTTTCTCAAAAAGGCTTGGTTAAAGTAACCAAGGAAGGGGAGAGTTTGACAGTGGATTTGATTTAATAATCCAATTGGAATTGTATAAAAAAGCCAGACTGGAAAAGTCTGGCTTTTTGTTTTTAAAACGAACAAGAGAAGCGTTGTTAATTGGTCGAGCTAGAATCCTTTAACATTTTTTGAATCGATTCTAAACACATTCTGGTCACAGCTTTAAAGCTTAATTGATAAACCTCTTCCCCTCTTTGAGGTGTAGTGATTATCGCCCCTACGCAAATTTCTCTCGAAGCAACAGAAGAGCTAATAATTCTACCAGAACGTGGGTCCAAGAAATCAATTTGAATACGTGCAAAACCTTTATCTCTTAAACTCTTCCATGTTGAAGCGAACTCCTTAAAGCTTTCCAGAATAGTTACTTTGATCTTTAATTTTTCTCCATTTCCAGTTACATTCTCACTTATCGTGTTAGCTATTGCCCAGTGGTGATTGTCTGTAAATATTGGGGTGTGTTTTATTGATTGATTAGGATTCCAAAATAACGACGGAATTTTCAGTTCTCCATCAGAGATATTTTCCCTTAGATCAACAATCTCTGTTTCAAGTACATGATACTCTAAAAAAAGTGGTGTAGAATACTCTTGTTGTAAATTTGAGATAACGTTGGTTGTGGCACATGAGGTGAGAAAAAGTAGAAATGTAACACCCACTAATGGGATTAATCGATTTTTGATTTTGTTAGGATGGAGCATTTAATTGGGGATATCGGTAAATATATCAAGATAATTAATTTCTACTTTTGGACTTTAGACGCCGTCTTTCCCACTTTTAAAAACTGTCTGCCTCAACCAGCTCAGCAGAATTACTGAGACTGATCAGTGCTTACTTTTTCTCCCTTTCTGCAAATCCAAATACTTTCTGAAGAAGCGGGCTAGTACGAGCCCCGACCTGTTGTCGGATTTTATGTTCTTCCTTGGCGATTTCGACAAACAGACCTTGGATCGCTTTTTCTGTTACGTATGCTGTCAAATTGGTGTTGACAGGTTTTACAAGTGGAATCTGGTTGTATCGGCTCATCACATCTCCCCAATATTTGGTAGCATTGACTTTTTTCAGGCTTTGATCGATCACAGGAGTGAATTTTTCACTGAGCGACTGCGTGGTGGTTCGTTGGAAATAGGTTGTCGCGGCATTGTTTTCTCCCAAAAGGATTTGTTGGACATCCTGGAAGCTCATATGTTTGATCGCATCGGTGAAAATAGGTTTTGCCTCTTTCGCTGCATCTTCTGCTGCTCGATTTAAGCTGGTAATGACTTGGTCACAAAGATTTCCAAGTCCTAGTTTCCGCAGACTTTGCTCTACCTTTTTGGCTTCCTCTGGAAAAAGAATCTTGACATCTAAATTCCCCAAGTACCCGTTTTCCAATGAAAGTCGATCCGCACTGATTCCGGTTCCTTTTTCCAATGCCTCTTTGAGCCCAAAGGTAATTTCGGATGTGGTAGGATTCCCGGTGACTTGTCCTGCTTTTTCAAGAATTTGAGTCAATTGAGCGTTTGACTGGCATCCTGAAAATGAGAAAATGATCAACGAAAGGAGGGTAATTCGAATGAGTTGTGGAGTAAATTTCATGGGGAAATGGGAAAGGTTTTTAATTTATACCAGAAAAGAGAGCGATGAGTTTTTAATTCTTCCAAATTAGAATTTGAAGACGATGATCGTATGAGGATTCAAAATGAGTGTGTTTAAAAAAGTTTCTAATTATTGAAAAATATTTAATTGGAGATATGATTAATTTATAATTTTAAATAAAATAGATTGAAATTTTGAAAATATAGAAATATGAACCTTAGAATAAATTCTGAATTTGGGACCTTGAGAGCTGTGTTGATGCATCGCCCTGGAAAGGAGATTGATCGACTTACTCCCTACAATAAGGAATTTTTACTTTTTGAAGATGTCCCTTATCTCGAAGCGCTGCAAAAGGAGCATGATACCTTTTCTAATTTGATCAAGGAAACGACCGGCGCTACGGTGTATCAACTTCGGGAATTGCTGATTCGAGTACTATATGATCAGCAAATTTTAGTGCAATTGATGCGGGAATCTTTGAAACGTGCTGGCTTGTCTCATTTAGCCGGGGATATTTTGGAGCGCTATTCAACGGCAGAATGTGCCACCATTTTGACGGCCGGTCTTAAGATTCATGAGCTGAAAAAGAAGCTTCCCAGTATGAATGCTGGAGAATTGATGGATTCAGCATTTGCTATTGCTCCTTGTCCAAATTTGTATTTTCAACGGGATCCGATGGCTTTGACTCCAGGAGGCATCATTTTTTCTTCGATGAAAATGGAAGGAAGACAGCGGGAGGCAAATTTGTTGCGAACCATCTTTGAAAATCATCCCGAATTCAAAGATCATGTGAATACTCTTTATCCGATCAATGGTCATGATACCCCGCCGAGTATTGAAGGAGGGGATGTGATCATTCTTTCAAATGAAGCTGTGGCAATTGGTAATTCGGAGCGTACGGATGAAAAAGCTATTTACCACGCGGCTAAGGCGCTTTTAGGAGAGGGTACAGTAAAGCGTGTTTATGAAGTTCACCTGCCCAAAAAACGCCAATTTATGCACCTCGATACGGTGTTTACCGTGCTGGATGAAAATCTGGTTTTGGCCTATCCTGACGCTATGAATGCTGTTTTGCAGACCTCTTTGTATACCTTAAAGGATGCTCAAGGAGATCGGGTCAATATCAAACGAGAAGTGCTTAAAGAGTCTTTATTGACTGTTTTGGAACGAGAAATTCCGCATTTGGAAGTGCTTTCTACCGGAAATGGAAATCAAGAATATGCCATGCGAGAGCAATGGTTTGACGGCGCGAATGTTTTTGCTGTTGGGCCTCGTCGGGTGATTTCCTACAATCGAAATATCCACACCAACCGTGCTTTAAGGAATATGGGTGTGGAGGTTTTGGAGATTCCTTCCTCAGAATTGAGTCGGGGATTGGGTGGGCCGAGATGTATGACCATGCCTCTTAGCAGAGCAAGGGTTTAGTTGTCAAAGAAGGATCTTCTTCGAGAAACCTTGAGGTCTTGTAGAATGGTTGATTTAACTCGGATATCAATATTGTAGGAAGTAAATCTTCCAAATGGCATCCAGTTGACATTCATCTGCCAGCAGTGGAGATCCCGTGCAATCCCGATCATGGTTTGGGTGATTTGCTTGGCTTGAAGATCTAGTCCAGTATTGAAATTAATCTTCCATTTTTCCGAAATGGACAAATCTCCATTCAGATTGACAGTTTGGGTAATATTGGTTCGATTGGTGACTTGTTTCGAATAGGAGAGGTTGTAACCAATGGTCAAATTCCAAGGAATATTCCAATCAATATATTGGCTTGGGTCATTGACTATTCGATTGATTTCTTGCTCGGCAAATTCATTCATCACACCGCCTCGCTGAATAAAATCCTGGGTGATTTCATCCCTCACTTCTCCGGGAGTTTGTCCTTCCCGAGGATTTAGTGAAGCATTGATATTGAGCGAAGCATTTCGGATGGCTCCAATTCCTTGACCATTTCTCCAAGCAAAATCATTGATTCGAGTAAAGGTAGCTGAGGTTCCTTCTCCACTCTGAATGACCGCGTACGGATCTATAGTCGAAGTCAAGTTGACAGACAGCTTGCGTTCAAAAAAGCTGGTTCGAGCAGACAGTGAGAAGGGAGAAAGTTGGAAAGAATCCGCGGCAAAATTGTAAGCCGTATTTAAGTTGAATGATTCTAGAATTGGGATTTTTTTGGTGGCATCCTCAGAGGTGCTATCGTTGGTATTTTTGATTTTAGCCTCGATTACATTTCGCATGCTAAACGCCAAAGCTCTCGATTCTCCCAAGGGTGCTCCGCCAAAAATAAATCCTTGGTGTCTGGAATAAAGGCGAGTCCTTCCAGTTTCGTCAATTTGTACCTGCTGATAATAGCCAAAAGATGGATCAGAGAAATTTGGGTTGTAGTTGAAACTGAAGGTCGGGGCGATATGGTGCCGGATGGTCTGAAGTTTTCCGTTTCCTTTGAAATTATAGAAGCCATAGAAGTTGGTGTTCATGGCGAAGGAACTCGTGAAAAAGCTCACTCGGTTAAATCCATTTTCTACAATTTGATCCACTCGCTGCTCGGATGGATTGTAATAAAAATTCAACCGCTGAAGGTACCAAAGCTCATTGTAGTTGATGGAGGCGGTACCGGTAAAGTAATTAAATAGCGTGAAATTCGAGCTCAAAGGGATTTGATTTCGAGCTCCGTTGTTGGCATTTCTGAGCAATAAGCCAAGATTATCCAAATTGAATGGAATAGGTTCCCTGCTGCCAGCCTCCGGGTTATTGACATCTAAGGTTTGGCTAGGTCGATTCGTTACCGAGTTTTGAAGATTAAAGTTCCAAGCCATATTTAGGGTTTTCAAGGGCTCAAACTTCACATTACGGAAAGGATTTTGACGGTTCATATTCACCGAAATCGTCGGTAAGTCTAATCGTACTTCGCCTGTTTGCACACTTTGGGAATGCCTGAAGTTAGCCGCCATTGAAAAAGGAGTGCCTGAAAAAGTCTTGGAATAAGAAATGTTCGAGTTGAGGTCCGCCGTAGTATTGTTGACAAAATTGGTCAGATTGACCACATTGTTGAAATAGCTCGTGGACCCTGCGTTGACCGAGGCAGAAAATGAAGAGGTTCCTCTCGATACCGGTCTGTGGTTCCATTGCACACGGAAGGTGTTGTAATCGATGGGAGTCTCGGCCGTTTCCGGACTGGTGAATTTTTGAAAATCCACATTGAAGCCACCGCTAAATCTATAGCGCTTATTGTAAATGGTCTGGGTTTTAGCACCCCACCCGCCTTTGGAGTAGATGTCCCCGGTGATTCGGGTGTGGATGTAATCATTGATAGCGAAATAGTACCCGAAATCTCTCAGGAAAAGTCCTCGCTGCTGCTCCTTTCCATATTTAGGGAAGATAATCCCGGAGGCTTTTTCTTCCGGAGTATCAGGAATGATCCCAAAGGGAAGTCCAAGTGGGGTAGGAATTCCATTAAAATACAAGTTAAATGGCCCAGAAACCACCTGTTTACCTTGGATGGATTTGATTTTGGAGGAAGAAATGTGCCAATGGGGAGTGGTTAGCTTACAGGTGGAATAATAGCCATGATCCAGATAAATACTTCCATCTTCGGTTTTTTTGATGGTTTCCCCACGCAAAATTCCATCCTGTTGTTCGGTTACCACATCTTTAATAATGGCCTTTTGAGTTTTGAAGTTGTACTTCATTTCCTTTCGGATCTCATAAGTAGAGCCCCCATCCTTGAAAAATGGATTTCCGCTCAATTTTCCCGTGGAATCGGGAATTCCAGTCGCATAAAGTTCGGATTTTTCCCAGTCGATGATGATTAAATCGGCATCTAGCCTCATTTGTCCATATTCAAACCAAGCCTTATTGTAGAGGTAAACCTTGTTTTCTCGGAAATCGGTGATAATACTATCCTCGGCAAAATAGAGAATGTCTGATTTGATATCGCTGCTGGGCATCATTTTTGCCGAATCCAGCTGAGTCAAGGTGTCTAAAGAAGAATTGAGGGTGTCCAAATCCAAAATCGCTCGACTTGGTGGAGTCAAGGTGTCAGGAGCAACCAACCTTCGCTCTCTACGCGAAGGTGGCGTTTCTTGGGATAGGGCCATTTCAGGAGTAATCCATCCGATTAAAAGAATAAAAAAAAGGATTCTAAACCCCGTCACTTCTGCTTTTCCTTTGATTAATTTGCCTGAAATTTTGCGTAAAGTTAATTCGATTGCCCTCATGGAAAGATTCAAGAACAAAAAAATTCTCTTAAGTTTTGTTATCGCGATCCCTTTTTTGTTTGGAGGATTTATTCCCAATGAAACGATGATGCCAGCATTTCGGATGAAAAAGATTGTCTTGGATGCAGGTCATGGTGGAAAAGATCCCGGAAACATAGGAGCCAGGTCTAAAGAAAAAGACATAAACCTTGCAGTAACTTTATTGGTAGGGAAATACATCAAAGAAAATTTACCTGATGTTGAGGTGATTTACACGCGTGATGATGACAGTTTTCCGACAGTTCATGAAAGACCAAAAATTGCCAATATTAACAAAGCGGACCTGTTTGTTTCCATTCACTCCAATTCAGCTTCAAGCAAATCGGCTGCTGGTACAGAAACATGGGTCATGGGAACCAAGCACTTTGAGGCTAACTTCGATATTATCAAGAAAGAAAACTCAGTGATCTTTTTGGAAGACAATTACGAAGAACAATACGAGGGATTTGATCCCACTTCACCTGAGTCGTACATGATATTTAACCTTACTCAAAAAGCTTACATTGGAAATAGCATCTCTTTGGCAGATCATATCGAAACGCAGTTTAGAGACAAAGTAGGTCGAAAAAGCCGTGGGGTGAAGCAAGGACCTTTTTATGTGCTTTGGACCCCTTCGATGCCAAGCGTATTGGTCGAGTTGGGCTTTTTGTCAAACTATGAAGAAGAAAAATTTCTGATGACCAAGGAAGGTCAAGAATACATGGCTTCGGCGATCTTCCGCTCCATCCGTGATTATAAAAATGAGATTGAGATGAATTAATTTTTGCTGGATATCAATTCATTTAAGCCCTTTTCTGTTTGGAGAAGGGCTTTTCTGTATCTTGAATTCCAAACTTCTTTAGGCAGGATGTAGTTTGAATCCATATAAACCCAACATAACTTCTTCTTTTTTCCATGGAAAATTCCCCATCCACTTTAGATAATCTCCTCAGCTTACTTCGTGAAAAAACCGCCCAAGTCAAGCTTGGAGGTGGACAGAAGCGCATTGACGCTGAGCATGAAAAGGGCAAACTCACGGCAAGAGAGCGCATCGACTATTTGATCGACACAGGGTCTGAGTTTTTAGAAATCGGAGCATTTGCGGCGGATGGCATGTATGAGGAGGAGGGAGGCTGTCCCTCAGCCGGAGTGGTGACTGGTCTTGGGTATGTAAGTGGAAGGATGTGCGTCATCGTGGCTAACGATGCCACCGTGAAAGCAGGGGCTTGGTTTCCTATGACTGCCAAAAAGAACCTCCGCGCCCAGGAAGTAGCCATGGATAATCGCCTTCCGATCATTTACCTGGTTGACAGTGCGGGAGTTTACCTTCCGATGCAAAATGAGATTTTCCCAGATAAAGAGCATTTCGGTCGTCAATTTCGCAACAATGCGAAAATGTCTGCGATGGGAATCGTGCAGGTGGCAGCCATTATGGGCAGTTGCGTGGCAGGGGGAGCTTATTTGCCCATCATGTCAGACGAAGCGCTGATCGTGGACAAGACAGGTTCAATTTTTTTGGCCGGATCATATTTGGTCAAAGCAGCCATTGGTGAGGTGATTGATAACGAAACCCTCGGAGGTGCCACAACTCATTGTGAAATTTCTGGTGTTACCGATAATAAATATGCCAATGATCAAGAGTGCTTGGAGGCAATTCGCAAGATATTTTCAACCCTTGGAGAACAGCCAAAAGCTGGATTTGATCGGATTGCTCCTCGATTACCTGAAGAAAGTCCTGATAGTTTGTTGGAAAAATTCCCCATTGATCGAGTGAAGCCCTATGATATGGTGGAGGTGATTCGGGGACTTGTGGATGCTGGAGAATTAGATGAGTATAAGCAAGATTATGGAAAAACGCTGATCTGCGGGACAGCTCGAATTGACGGTTGGGTGGTAGGAATCATTGCCAATCAGCGCAAAATCGTGAAAAATGGCAAAGGCGAGATGCAGATGGGAGGGGTGATTTATTCGGATTCTGCGGATAAGGCCGCCCGATTTATCATGAATTGTAACCAGCGAAAAATCCCCTTGGTATTTCTTCAAGATGTCAGCGGATTTATGGTCGGAAGTAAAGCCGAACAAGGCGGAATAATCAAAGATGGAGCTAAAATGGTGAATGCCATGGCAAACTCAGTCGTTCCTAAATTCACTGTGATTTTGGGGAATTCTTATGGCGCGGGGAATTATGCCATGTGCGGCAAGGCTTATGATCCTCGTTTGATTTTATCCTGGCCCACCGCCCAAATGGCCGTGATGTCTGGCGCATCTGCGGCTAAAACTCTTCTTCAAATTAAAGTCGCATCCTTAAAGAAGGCAGGTAAAGTAATTTCGGAGGAGGAGGAAAGGCAACTTTTGGAAGAAATAACTCAGAAATACCAAGAGGAATTGAGTCCCTACTACGCAGCTGCCCGACTCTGGGTGGACGGAGTGGTTGATCCTCGAGAAACCAGAAAGTGGATTAGTATGGGTATTGAGGCCGCTAATCACGCACCAATTACCACCTCGTTTAATGTCGGCGTGATACAAACTTGAAATTTTTGAATAACTTATCCCTAGGTGAATGAATCTAGTATGAGCGAATTGTCTCCTTCCCAATTAGATGCTTTAGTTTCCCTTTTGGAAGATCCAGATAGGGAGGTGAAAAATCATGTTAAGGACAAAATCCTTTCCCTAGGACCAGAAATCATTCCTTTTTTGGAACAGAAGTGGGAAAATAGCTTTGATCCCACACTCCAAAAAGAATTAGAAGAGATGGTTCATGAACTCCAATTTGATTTGCTGAAGATCAGATTTACAGATTGGAAGAATTCAGAAGACAAAGATTTGTTAACCGGGCTTTGGTTAATCAATACTTACCAATACCCTGATTTGGAATTTCAAAAGCTAAACGCTGAAATGCACCAGATTTATTTTGAGGTTTGGACGGCCTTTAAAAATGACCTTTCGCCATACGATCAGGTCAAAATCATCAACCATGTGCTATTTAATCAGTTGAGATTTTCAGCCAATACCAAAAACTTCCATTCTCCTAGCAATAGCATGTTGTCCGCTGTATTGGATTCCAAAAAAGGAAATCCGATTTCACTTTGCGCGATTTATTTATTGGTTGCCCAAAAACTCGGTTTACCGATTTATGGGGTCAATTTGCCCAACTTGTTTATTCTGATCTATAAATCGGAGGATATTACTTTTTATATCAATGCCTTCAATAAGGGATTGATTTTCTTGAAAAAGGATGTCAGCAATTACTTGGAGCATCTGCAAATCCAACCTCAAGAGGTGTTTTTTGAACCTTGTGCCCATATGGATATTGTTCTTCGCAGCCTTCGAAATCTCGCGCATTCCTTTGAGAAATTGGGAGAACTTGGCAAAATGGAAGAGGTAAAGCAACTGTTGGATTTATTGGAATCTTAAAACTGCCGAATGTTGCAACCGACGGCTCTAACTTGAGCAGGGAGAGGACTTTCCCCTTTTAGTTGTTGATTCAAGGCTCTTTCTAAAAATCGTTCCGTCACTGCTGATTCCGCCTGCGGGTTATTATCAATAGCCCCTTTGAACATCATTTTGGCAGTTTCATTTTCCCATTTTAGAACTACCGTTTCTGGGATTTTAGTGATTTGAAACTGCTTGATCCATGTTTGGCCTTGATCAATCAGAAAGCTAGTTCTCATTCCGCTATCATCGATATAGGACCTTAGTTCGGTTTGTTCAACATCGCTCACTCCAGATTCGGGATGAACTAACAAGAATTTGAATCCCAAGGCTTGGTATTTTTCTCGGAGGGAAAGAATTCTAGAAGCATACATTTTGGCAAAGGGACAATCAGGATTAAAAAAGATGATCACCGTGCCCTTGTCACTTTTAAAATCAAGAAGGCTCATTTCTTTGGATGTGACCGCATCGATGGCTTTCAAGCTCTCCAAGGATTGTGCTTTTCCCAAAAATTGAAAAGATAAAATCAATAGGAAGGAGATAGCAAATGTTTTCATTTCGGGTTACCAAACGGTATAGGTTAAAACTGTGTTTTGAAGTTGTTGGGCCTTGATGGTATAATGATGGTCCGAAAATTCTGTTCCATGAATTCTTCCTTTTATAAGTTGATCCGAGGTGCTAAATGGCTCAAGAAGAATATTTTCTCTGAATGAAACCCCTTTTTTTCCTTGGCATTTAAAGATCGATTCTTTGGCAGACCAAGCCATGGTATAATGCAGTGGATCTTTCTCGAGAAAGTCGAGTTCTGCCTTAGCTAAAAATCGAGGGCCTATGCTAAGAATTTTCTCCCGGATCACATCCATATCAATTCCTACCGGGGTGTTTTGATGGAAAATCGCAGCTGCAAAACCTTGGGTATGAGTCAGGGAAACATATCCAGCACCAGCCATCGATTGGGATTTCCCATGTTCATCTTTGAAAAATCCCGGATAGGGGATTTGCAGGGATTGAAGTGCCTCGTAAATGGCCAATCTTGCTGATGCCCATTCCTTTTTCTTTTCTGGATGAGAAATATTGGCGTAGGAAAGTTTTTCTCGAAAACTCAGAAAAGGCAATGATTCCGGAGCCGCCTCCTCGATAATCTTTATCGCAAAGGCAGAGTGAGAATCAATTTTTTCTATTTTTGTTTGCATAGGCCAAAAGGGCGCCGCGGAGTGATCGTCCAATATATGTCAAAAATTCAAGTAAATAAATTACATACACTCACCGGTCATAATGACTGCATTTATGCCTTGACCGAAGGAAGTGATCCTCGATTTTTTTATACAGGAGCTGGGGATGGAATGGTGGTTGAATGGGATTTGGATAAGCCCAAGGATGGGAAATTAATCGCAAAGCTTCCCCATTCAGTCTATGCACTGGAAGTGGATCGAAGCCGCAATATCCTGGTGATCGGCCATAATTTCGAAGGAATCCATATCATCGACCTCAATGAAAATAAAGAGTTGTGGAGTTTGAAATTGACCGACCAAGCCATTTTTGATATCAAAGTCTATGGAAATGAGATTTTTGTAGGAACGGGCGATGGCGTTTTAGTGATCGTGGACATTCCTTCGCAATCTGTTAAAAAACATATCAAGCTAAGTTCAAAAAGTATTCGTGTGATGGCAGTGGCTTCTCATAAGAAGCAACTAGCCTTGGGTCTCAGTGACCATACCATCAAGATTTTGGATTTAGCAAATGTATTTCATCCGATTGCCAATCTGACTGGTCACAATAATTCTGTCTTTGCCCTGGGTTATTCTCCGAACGAGGAGTGGTTGGTTTCTGGCGCAAGAGACGCCCAACTCAAATTTTGGAATACCTCCAATTATTCCCTTTCTGAAAATATTGTGGCTCACATGTATGCCATTAATTATTTATCTTACCATGAAGACGGTAAATATTTGGTGACCTGTTCCATGGATAAATCCATTAAAATTTGGGATTTGGAGGAGCGAAAGTTGCTGAAAGTGATCGATAAAGCCAGAAATGCAGGACATGGTACCTCAGTAAACAAGGTGATCTGGAGTAGTTATTCTGGTCAAGTGATTTCGGTTTCAGATGACCGAACCATTTCCATTTGGCAAATAGAGGCCGTTGATTAAATTAACCATAATTCGCGATGAGCTGGACAAGTATTGAAGGACAGCTTTTGTAGATTTTAAAACTTTGATTCATGAAAATATCCCCTACTGCCATCAGACAAAAGGCTTTTGAGACTGCCTTCCGAGGTTTTGAGAAACGAGAAGTTTCTGCATTTTTAGAAGAAATGGCTCAAGCCATGGAGCAGATTAACCAGGAAAATCTGGAGTTAAGATCAAAGCTTCAGCAAGTGGAGGGAGAAGCAAAGCGTCTAAAAGATGTAGAGGATTCATTGTTTCGAACACTAAAAACAGCCGAAGACACAGGTGCAAGTATCATTTCTGAAGCCACAGAAGCTGCAGATCAAATCATTGCTGAGTCGAATCAAATAGCGGAGCAAACTACAAGGCAGGCAGATAGCTATGCAATCCAAGTGAAAAGGCAAGCCGAGGAGCAAGCCCGAATCATTACCAGTGCGGCAGAAGCCAAAGCCAAAGAAACCATCAAAGAAATCCGGGAAAGTATGCAAAGCTTGGTGAGAAGTTACGATGGGCTTCTGGAGCAGCGCGAGGCCTTAGTGAAAAGTCTGAAACGGCTTTCTCAAGATGCCTTAAATCAAATTGAACTTTCTGATGCGCATTTTTTCCGTATTGATGCCAAAGCTTACCAACGCGCAATGGATGAATTAAGCCGATCTAGTCACTTTACCGTAGCCAATATTTCTGCACTTTCTGCGGATCCAGCACAGATTCCTCATGTCGAGGATGAACCTGAGGATCAGTTTGAGGATGATATGAGTGATGCTCATTTGGATGATGAGACCCAGGAAACAATTGAAGCCTTGCAGCATGAATTGGAGGAAGAGGGAGAGCTACCGGTAGAGGAGGAACTATTGGAAGAATCGGTAGAAGAAGAACCCGTTTCTGAAGTAGAGGGTGAGCAAGAACCAGAAGAAATAAAGCATGTCCAGAATCCAGTTGCTGAAACTGCCGCTCCCGAAGTAGTAGAAAAACCCAAAGATCCCGAACCGAAAAACAGTGGAGGATCCTTTTTTGATGATATCGACTAATGGGTAAAGTAGCGCTTCAAGGCATCGAATTTCACGCGTATCATGGGGCCTATCCCGAGGAAAATGTCCTAGGAAATAGGTTTACTTTAGACTTGGAATTGGAAACTGATTTCAAGGAAGCCATGCTTCACGATCAACTCAAGGATACGGTGGATTATGCCAAACTTTACCAGTTGATAAAGACTCGGATGGATGTGAAAGTCAAGCTTTTGGAGCATTTAGGTCACCATATAGTCTCAGATATTATCCAAGCTTATCCAAAAGTAACTGCTGTAAAACTTACGCTCAAAAAGCATCATCCGGCACTTGGAGGAATAGTCCAATTTTCTTCCGTGACGGTCAGTTATCCAGAGGATTTTTCTTAATCATCCATGTATTCTAGAGCAGAAACAACCAAAATCCGAACAGAATTTTGGATTGCATTTGGGCAATACATGAAGCCCGTTCCCAATGCTCAAGGTCGAAAGATTAACTGGCCAAATTATAAAACGGGAATCAAGGATATCTACTTTCGAATGCGTGCTGAACGAGGGTTTGCCTCTATTGGCATCGAACTAGGTCATGCAGATCCAGAATTGCAAGAGTTGTTTTTTGATCAGTTTAAGGAGTTGAAAAACTTGCTCAAGGCAAGTTTGGGTGAGGAATGGGAGTGGAGGCTCCATGCCTTAAATGAGTTTGGGCAGCCCATTTCCAAGATTGAAAAAATATACCCTGGACTCAATGTGATGGAAAAAGAAGATTGGCCAAAAATCATTTCTTTTCTAAAACCCAGAATCATTGCTTTAGATGAATTTTGGGACAATGTGAAGCCAGGTTTCGAGGATTTTTAATAAAAAGAGGATGGATTCAAGTAGAATCCATCCTCTTTTAAGTAGTGGTTAATCCTTGATCTTAATTTATTTGTGCAATCAATTGATCTAATGCCGTTTTAATTTCCTTGGTATTTAAACAGCATTAGCCGTTAAAACACCGGTACCGGTTCCCATCCAAAGTACTTCATTTGTTTTTGCATCTTGAATTAAAAAAATCACTTTTCCATATTGTCCAGCTTCTTTTTTAATTGGAGAATGAACAGAATTGTCTGTAGTACCAACAGAAGAGGAAAAACCAAGTTTCTCTACTTCAAAATTCACAGAAGAAATTGCAGTCTGAATGAGGAGATCAGGATTTTCAGTTTGAGAAACAAAGCCGTTTTCAATCAATTTTTTTTCAAACATTCGATTCAATTGAACAATGTCTTTTGATGCATGTCCTTGTTCAATGACTTTAAAATTCTTTTTATTGGCTAGTTCGGAAGATTTACTTACCTGATCATAAACCAATTGATCTCCGGAGTTTTTGCCTCTATTGGCTGTGACCGGATCGGAGACTTTACAGGACGCAAGTACAAAACCTGCCAGCAAGAATAGAACAAAAATATTTTTCATGGTTATTGGGTTTAGTTTAGAAATTGGTGGGGTTGACGATAAAACAGTTTCTAAGGTTCAAATGAATCTAAGGGTCAGATTATTAAAGTGATTTTTTTGTATAAGTAAACGTCTCAATTTGAGTTTCCCCTTGGTTTGAAATATTGACTTGGAAAATTAGTAGATCTCCCTTGCGCTCGATGGTCATGCCGTTGAGAAAGGCTTTTTGGTCACCCATTTCGATCAATTGAAAGGTATTCCATTCATTTTTTTCTTCCCATCCTTTGAGGTCCTTTCCAAAATGTTTGAGCTTCATGGAAATACTTTCACCTTCACTTACCAAGTTCATGAATTCAGAAAATACCAATTTCCCATTTTCCCAAAACCGAAAGGTTCCGATCATTTGTCCGTCAATTGCAGGCATCCAAACCTCCTCGCAGTCGCCGCCCAATCCAGTTCCGACCCAGTAACCTACCAGCCAATCAAATTCTTCAATGGTTCCTTTTCCGGGATTTTGATCGGGAGAGAGTTGTCTTACCTGAGCGAAGGATAAATGACTAATTGTCACAAAAATCAATAAACAGTACAGCGCCTTCATGAAATTGAGATTTAAAGTCAAGAAGGTACAAAAAATCATTGATCGTGTCGCCTGGGAATATCAGGGTTGATAAAGGTAAAACCTCTGGCTTCATCCCCTTCAAAAAAATCAATTTGCATTCCCATAAGAAACATGAAGTGTTTTTTCTCAATTAGAACGGGAATGCCAGAAATCTCAAACTGCTGGTCTTCAGCCTTTGGCTTATCAAACCCAAGTGCATAAGACATGCCACCACATCCTCCTCCTTTCATCCCTACCCGAAGAAAGTAATCCGCTGGGATATTTTTGTGAGCCATGATGTGTTTGATTTCGGCTTCAGCTTTGGAGGTGATTTGGATTGGAATTAGCATGAATGAAAAATCTGATTTAAGGTAATTTGGTTCAGAAATTTTGTCAAAAATACCCATTCGGCCGGTTTTTTGACAAGTTGGAATTCCAGATATTAGACTGGAATTTGAACTTATGGAATACGTTGTAGATTTATTAAAGCTTCTTCTGCCTGCGGGTGCGGTATTATACGGGATGTATTTGGTGGTACTTTCTTTCTTGTCAAAGGAACGAGAAAAACTGCTCATTGACCTGAAAAGTCAAAATACCCAACTCACACTTCCCCTTCGGATTCAAGCTGCAGAGCGACTATGTCTCCTTTTGGAGCGGATTACGCCAAACAGTCTCGTTAGACGTAATAATCCAGGTGAATATTCGGCGGCAGAATTTCATCAAGTTTTGGTAAATGAGGTAAGGGAGGAGTTTAACCACAATCTCAGCCAGCAAGTTTATTTTTCGGATGAAGCATGGGAAGCCGTTCGTCGGGCAGTTGAAGATACGGTGACTACTATCAATATGGCTCGACAAGGGGTGGATAGTGAATCCTCTGGCGTGGAGCTCGCAAAATCTATCTTCACCCAGTCGTTGGAACGGAAAAATGATGCGATTGCATTTGCATTAAAACAAATCAAATCTGAGGTATCCCATTACTTTTAAAACGCATGGAAGACTTTGAAGCACAAGACCCCACTTTGATCCAGCGTGCCAAACTTCTCTTTGGTAGGCAGGTTGCAGTAATTGTTCGTCAGGAACAAAAATTGGTGGAATTGGTGCAGCAGGTTGGAGCCAAACTCAGTAAAATCGGCAACCACCCCAAGGTCAAAAAATTGATCCTTCCTATCCAGATATTTATCCGAATGATCAAAGCGCATTTTAAAGGGGAGCATAAAATCTCTTTCGGAACACTTGGACTGATTGTACTTGCCTTAGTTTATTTTTTGTCACCCGTAGATTTTATTCCTGATTTTCTCGGTTTTTTTGGATTTGCGGATGATGTTTCCGTCGTATTGGCGGTGTTTGCCAAGGTTAAAGATGAAGTTGAGGACTTTTTAGCTTGGGAGCGAACCCACTCTGAGGGATGAATGTTAATTCCCCAAACTCGACCAAATGGAATCATTAAGTCATCCTGTTACATTTTCGATCCTAGAAAAAGGATACGCCTATCCTGATTTCGTCAAATTTACCGAACAGCTTGTTGCTGAAAATCGCACCACAGGAGCAAATCAAAGCGAAGCATACTTGGACTATACTCGTATGTGTTTGCAACGCATGAATAGGTGGAATAAGACTGCTCAAGTCTCCGCTAAAATGAGGCATCTTATCGAGCGAATCCAAGAACCCCAGCATTGGTTAATTATTACTGAGGCCTGGTGCGGAGATGGAGCCCAATCCATTCCGTATATTGCCAAGCTTGTGGAATTGAATCCGGCCCTTTCCCTAAAAATCATTATTCGGGATGAGTATCCTGAAATCATGGATGCTTACCTAACCAATGGCGCTCGATCCATTCCAAAACTGGTGGCATTTTCTAAGGATTTGAAAGTGGAGCTATTCACTTGGGGACCAAAGCCAAACTATTTGATGGAGCGGTACCGAGACTATAAGTATGATTCCAAAGGAGTATCCTATGCTGAGTTTTTACAAGAAATTCATCTTTGGTATGCCAAAAACAAAAACCATGATTTAGAACAAGAATTGATTCCTTTACTAGAATCCAGTCTTTTATGATCAAAATAGCCCTCATTTCAGGCACTTCAGGATTAGTAGGTATGCAGTTGCTGCACCAATTACTGAAGTCCAACCAATACGATTTCATACTCAGTATAGGAAGACGCAAGCTTGCGTTGAAGCATGATAGATTGATTCAATTAGAAGGGGATTTATTTAAACTGGCCTCCTGGGACTGGGAAAATAAAGTCTCTGCTGAATCACTTTCTGGACAATATGCACCAGTGCTAGATTCAATCAAAAGTAAAACTGCTGAAATACACGCATTTTCGAGCTTAGGAACCACTATCAAAGTGGCTGGTTCCAAGGAAAAATTTTACGCAATCGACCATGATTTGGTGATTGGATTTGCCGCTTGGGCTAAGCGATTGGGGGCATCCAAATTTCTCTATGTTTCTGCTATGGGGGCTGATTCCAATTCTTCCATTTTTTACAATAAAGTCAAAGGGGAAACCGAAGAAGATCTTAAAGCTTTTCAGTTTGAATATTTAGGTCTTTTTCGGCCATCTCTGCTCCTAGGAAATAGGCATGAGTTTAGGTTTGGGGAATTGGTTGCATCAGCACTCATGAAGCCGCTCAACTGGTTTAAGATTGCGAAAAATATTAGGCCCATTCATGACTATCAAGTGGCGAAAGCCATGGCTATCACAGCCCTTTCAGACTCCTCAAAATCCGTAGAGGTGATTTCATCAGGTCAAATGCAAGATTTAAGTAAATGATAGCAGTTATTCAACGAGTGAGCGAATCCTCGGTAAAAATCGAAGGAAAAATCAAGGCCGAAATAGGGCTTGGACTGATGATACTTTTAGGGATTGAGGAGGCAGATGGTCCAGAGGATATGGATTGGCTCTCTAAGAAAATTATCAATCTCAGGATTTTTCCAGATGAAAATGGCATCATGAATCGAAGCCTGCTGGATGTACAGGGAGATATTTTATTAATCTCTCAATTTACCCTGCATGCTAGTACCAAAAAGGGAAATAGGCCTTCGTATATCAAAGCAGCCAAACCTGATATCGCTGTCCCGATCTATAAGCAAATGATTCAAACCCTTGAAACAGATTTGGGTAAGTCCATCGGTACGGGAGAGTTTGGTGCGGATATGAAAGTAAGTCTGGTCAATGATGGTCCTGTGACCATCGTGATTGATACCAAAAATAGAGTTTAGGGCTAGGTGGAATTTTAGGGTTCAGATTGGACAGGATAGTTGTTGAAAACCAACTTCCTACTTTCTGGAAATTGATCTGCCATGTCGCCTTTATTCTTATTCTACATCTATTTGTTTTTTCACTCCCTGATTTCAAATTCTGAATCAGAACCCATCCTTGAAAAACCAAATCTGATCATTATTCTCGCAGATCAATGGCGTGCGCAGGAGATGGGGTATGCAGGTCAAAGCCAAATAAAAACCCCAAATTTGGATTCATTTGCTGGTCAAAGTGTAATTTTTGAAAATGCCATCGCTACATTGCCTGTTTGTGCACCGTGGAGGGCAAGCTTTTTAACCGGACAATATCCCTTGACTCATGGGATTTTTTACAATGATAAACCATTGCCAAATGACGCTTTGACTTTAGCAGAGATTTTTAAAGAAGAGGGATATCAAACTGGATATATTGGAAAATGGCATCTTAATGGGCATCAGCGTGGCGAGGATCCATTTTCAGGTCGAGATAAACCAGTACCGGTCGACAGAAGACAGGGGTTTGATTATTGGAAGGTTAGGGAGGTAAGCCATAATTATAACAACAGCTTTTATTTTGATGAAACAAATGAGAAGCATACCTGGCAAGGATACGATGTGTTTCCCCAGACCGATAGTGCAATCAGTTATATTTCAAGGAATAAGGCGAATCCATTTGTCTTGATGCTTTCCTACGGACCACCTCATGATCCCTATTTTTCAGCTCCGGAGGTTTTTCAAAAGCTATATGATCCTGACCAATTAACATTAAGGCCCAATGTTCCCGAAGAATTTCAAGACAGTGCTAGAAGGGTATTAGCAGGGTATTATGCTCATGCGACGGCTATAGATCATGCATTTGGCAAATTGATCCGTTCATTGGATAGTCTAGGAATTTCTGACCAGACCCTTGTCTTATTTACTTCAGAACATGGGGATATGCTGATGTCAAAGGGCGTTCTGAAAAAGCAAAGACCATGGGATGAATCCATCAAAGTCCCAATGCTTATTAGGTATCCTGCAAAATTGGGGAAGGCTTCAAGAAGAATTCAGAATCCGATTGGTACCCCTGATTTATTGCCAACACTCTTGGGACTTTCAGGGATAAAAATCCCAGATTCCATAGAGGGAACAGACTTTTCAAAAGACTTAGTATCCAAAAATGAACTGAGCTCAGAAGCAGCATTAATTATGCTCCCTGTTCCTTTTCATGAATGGCAATTTTCCAATGGAGGTCGAGAATACCGGGGAATCCGCACTTCTCGTTATACCTATGTGCGGGATTTGAAAGGTCCTTGGTTGTTGTATGATAATCAGGTAGACCCTTATCAATTTCACAATTTGACAGGAGATCTTGCTTATAAAGATTTGCAGGAGGAACTCGAAACGCTGCTTCAAAAAAAACTAGCGGAAAGAAAGGATGACTTTCTTCCCGCTGATAGGTATATGACGAGGTGGAATTATCTGTATGATCGAAAAGATAGTATTCGATCCCCCGATTATTTAGAGCAAAATCGTTAAAAATGCTTCCAACCTTGTGCTTTCAATTGCACGGCAGTTCCGCTTTTGGTGACCAAATATTTGCCTTCTTCTGGTTTTGTCATGTGGCCGATAAAGTGGATATCAGGATGCTTTTCCAGCTTTGCGAAGTCCTTTTGATCAATCGTAAAGATTAATTCGTAATCCTCACCACCATTGAGCACACAGGTGATAGGATCCATGTTTAGTTCTACTGCTGTATCGTAAGTTTGCTTGTCGATCGGTAGTTTGTCCTCATAGATTGTAGCCCCAACATTGGACGCTTTGCACAGGTGGAAAATCTCAGAGGCTAATCCGTCTGAAATATCCATCATCGATGTAGGAACAACACCTAGTTCCCGAAGCTCGTGAATGATGTCCATTCGAGCATCAGGACGAAGTTGACGCCCAGTTACAACGGTGTATTTTTCTAGTTCGGGCTTCATATCTGGATTGGAGAGGTAGACTTGCTTCTCCCGCTCCAGTATTTGCAGACCGACCAATGCTCCTCCCAAATCACCTGTTACGCAAAGAATATCATTGACTTTGGCTCCAGAACGGTAGCTAATTTCCTCCTTTTTGGCTTCGCCGATGGCGGTGATTGAGATGACAAGCCCACTTCGGGATGCAGTGGTGTCGCCTCCTACCAAATCGACTCCGTAATGTTCACAAGCAGCATGGATTCCAGAATACAGGGCATCTACCGCTTCCACAGAGAATCGATTCGAAAGTGCAATGCTGACGGTAATCTGCTTAGGAATGGCATTCATAGCCGCGATGTCAGAGACGTTGACAGCCACCGCTTTGAAACCCACATGAGGAAGTGGAGCATAGGCCAAATCAAAATGAACCCCTTCCAAAAGCAAGTCTGTGGAAACTACCTTCACATGGTCTCCGGCATCGATAATAGCGGCATCATCTCCGATGCCCTTGAGGGTAGAAGAGTTTTTGAGCTGCACTCTTGTATTGATATGGTCAATCAGGCCAAATTCACCCAATTCACTGATTTCTGTTCGTTTATTTGACATTTAGATTAATGATTTACTCTACCTTTTATTTCCCGCAGATTTGCACAGAAAAAGACACAAATTTTCGCAGATTTTTTCTAAGTACTATTTCTACTTTTCAGACTTCTGAATTCAACTTTCTGACTTTCTGCCAACTGTGACTGACAACTGATCACTTCTTCTCTTGGCACAATTCCACCAGCACTCCATTCGTGCTTCTAGGGTGCAAAAATACCACTAATTTATTGTCAGCACCTTCTTTTGGGATTTCATTCAGAATTTCAAATCCCTCGTTTTTGAGTCTTGCCATTTCGGCGTGGATGTCTTCTACATCAAAAGCAATGTGATGGATTCCTTCCGACTTTTTCTCTAGATATTTAGCAATTGGGCTATCAGGGCGGGTGGCTTGGAGTAATTCTACCTTGGTTTCTCCAACTTGAAAAAAGCTCGTTTCGACCCCTTCACTGCTTACTGTTTCTGTTTTATAATGTTCTTTTCCAAGGAGTTTTCGAAACAGCTCATTCGATTTTTCTAGGTCTTGGACTGCTATTCCGATATGTTCGATTTTCCTCATGCAGTTATTTTCTATCTTTGGGTTTGAATCTTTTTCAAAAGGGAGGTGTTTTCCTCTCATTCGAAAGCATTATCCAAAAGTAAAGGTATAAAGATATGATCACCGTTTCTGACAAAGCCAAAGAGAGAATTCTCGAATTAAAAAAAGAGGAAGGTCGGGCTGACAATGAAAACATCCGTGTTTCCGTGAAGGGAGGAGGCTGCTCTGGTTTGATGTATGATCTGGGATTTGATGCCAATGTGGTAGAGACAGATCATGTATTTGAAGATAAGGGCGTCAAAATTTTAGTGGATCGCAAAAGTTTACTTTACCTTGCTGGCACGACCTTGGAATTTTCCGATGGGTTGAACGGCAAAGGGTTTCAATTTATTAATCCCAATGCCAGTCGAACCTGTGGATGTGGGGAAAGTTTCTCAGTATAATTTATTCCAGTTTACAAACTCTAATTAAAGCAGCTCATAAGGCTGCTTTTTTTTGTGGATGTTTGGGGATAAAATGAGCTTTTTACGCTCCTAAATCCCCTTCAATCCTTACCTTTGCCCACGTTAAAAAATGACCCAAATATGGAAAACGTCGTCAAAAATATCCCTTTAAATGACCTTCATGTTGCCCTTGGTGGCAAAATGGTTCCTTTCGCAGGTTTTAATATGCCTGTTCGATACAGTTCGGATAACGAAGAGCATCTTTGCGTGCGAAATGGAGTTGGAGTTTTTGATGTATCCCACATGGGTGAGTTTTTTGTGGAAGGCCCTCACGCCTTGGAATTAATCCAAAAAGTAACTTCAAATGATGCTTCTAAACTGGTTGTTGGTCAAGCGCAATATTCTTGCTTTCCCAACGAAACTGGTGGAATCGTTGATGACTTGATCGTATATAAGTTTTCGGAAGAAAAATACATGCTCGTTGTCAATGCTTCCAATATTGAAAAGGATTGGGCTTGGGTGAATAAGTTTAATACCATGGGAGCCCAGTTGACCAATGCATCAGAAGAATATTGCCTATTTGCAGTTCAAGGTCCTAAGGCTATTGAAGCTGTACAATCGTTGACTCCTGTCAATCTTTCGGAGGTGAAGTTTTACCATTTTACGGTAGGAGAATTTGCCGGTGTTTCGGATGTAATTATTTCTGGTACAGGTTATACCGGTGCGGGAGGATTTGAGATTTATGTTAAGAACGCCGATGCTGAGCATATCTGGAATTCGATTTTCGAAGCAGGGAAAGCTTTTGAAATCAAGCCAATCGGCTTAGGAGCAAGAGATACTTTGAGATTGGAAATGGGGTATTGTCTGTACGGAAATGATATTTCTGATACTACTTCTCCAATCGAAGCAGGATTAGGTTGGATTACCAAATTCACCAAAGATTTCACGAATTCTGAAGCCTTGAAAAAGCAAAAAGAAGAAGGTGTTTCTAGAAAACTAGTTGGATTTATCATGCAGGAAAGAGGAATTCCAAGAGGACATTACCCAATTGTGGATGCTTCCGGTGAAGTGATTGGAGAAGTGACCTCCGGAACTCAATCTCCAAGCATGTCAGTTGGGATTGGTATGGGCTATGTAAACACAGAATTCAGCAAGCCAGGAACCGAAATTTTTATTCAAATCAGAACAAAAAATCTGAGAGCTCAAGTAGAGAAACTTCCCTTGCTCAAAGGCTAATGAAATCAGTTGAAGTTTGTTTTAGTCCTGATCTGATTCATTTTCATGAATTAGAAGGCAAGGCAGTAGTTGTAGTGGATATTTTCAGAGCCACATCAACGATGGTGGCAGCTCTGGCCAATGGAGTGGTTTCTATCCTGCCTTTTGCAGATTTGGAGGCTTGCAAAGCTAAGCAAGCCGAAGGGTTCTTGATTGCAGGAGAGCGGAATGGACTAACCGCTCCAGGTTTTGAGATGGGTAATTCCCCAGTGGCATATTTGGAGGGAGATTATACCGGAAGAAAACTTGCGATGACCACCACGAATGGAACTCAAGCTTTAGAAAAATCCAAAGGAGCTGCTGAAATATTAATTGGTGCATTTCCAAACCTCCAAGCCACTGTTTCCTATCTTCAAAAGCTGGATTTGGATGTATTGGTCCATTGCGCGGGATGGAAGGGACGATTTAATTTAGAAGATTCGCTTTACGCTGGAGCTCTGGTCAAATCCTTAGAATCCACCCATCTTGCTGATGAGGATGGAGCCCTCGCGATGAAGTCTCTCTTTGAACGAGAAGGTCACCAACTGAAGAAATACCTTAGTAAGGCTTCGCATGCCAAACGTCTTCAGAATCATGGGATAGAATCGGATATAGATTTTTGCCTGACTCTGGATGTTTGCGATCTGGTGATCCGATTGGATGAGGAAGGGTTTTTAGTGCCTGCTTAAAGGTTAAAAGGCTGGGAATTCTTGCTGTAGCCCTTTAAATACGTCGATCATTTCCCAGCTAGGTTTGTAAAATTCTCGTGTTAATCTTCCAGATACATTTCCAGTTTGAATGTATTGTAAAGCTGCATTCAATCTTAAATCTGCCGGATTCCCCCACGGAATATTCGGAGAATCTCCTACCGTGTAGTTTGCTGGGAAACCTTCAAAGTATTCCGCCTTTCCTTGGGAATTTGCCGTTGCAAAAGTGATCGGTACAAGCTCGACATTATTGTCCGAAAGGATGGTGTTGTATCTCGAAAGTGGAAATGATCCCACTGGTTTACCATAGGTATTATCGCCAATCAACACTACCTCCATATAAGGCGATAGACTATTGATGATCAATTCTGAAGCTGAAGCTGATCCGCGTGAGGTTATAAATACAATTCGATTCAGGCTGATACTTCCGATTTTGGAGAAGTTTTTGAAAGAATTGAGACTGGTTTTGACCGAATTCAGCTTGTTCGTATACATCAATTTATTGGAGTTGGCAGGCTGAATCAGGTAATTCATGATTTGCTCCGCCACAGCCACTGAGCCGCCACCATTATATCTTAAGTCGATGATGAGTTCGTCGATTCCTTGTGCTTGAAAAAATTCCATTGAGCTTTGAACTTCAGCGCTTCGAGTAGGAGTCAAACCCGCCGTTGCTTTGAAAGATTGATAGGCCCAATACCCTACTTTTTTACCTTCTAGATTGATCACTCGTCGATCTAATACAGAATTAGATTGATATTCCGCTTTAACATTACTACGAGTAGTGGTGCTTCCATCGGGAAGTCGGAAGGTAAATGTATTCGTGATTCCTGGATCAGATGGGCCTAATTTAAAATCATAGCCTCCTGTGGAAGTTTTGTAACTAGAAACGGGCTGCCCGTTGATTTCTACGATCTCCCAACCTCTTTGCCATCCATCTTTTCCAGCAGGTGATTCGCTAAATACGAAGGAAATGTAAAGTTTTTCGTCAGCGGAAAATGCAAAACCAAATCCATGGCCAGCATTTCTTCCGACAAAAGCATTATTGAAAGCTTCCTGTGTGGTCAGGTAAGAAAATCGATCAAGTGGTTTGTAAATGATGGAATTAAGAAATTCCTCATTTGAAGATGCGGATTGGTAATCTGGAGCTGAAGGGAGTTCTTCAGTCCAGAAATACCATTCTTGCATAGATTCATAAATGGCTTTTTTGACTTTGTCTTCTGCCCCGATGGGGCTTGGAGTTTCAGTGGGATCACATGCTGCCAATCCCAAACAAGCCCAAATAATCAACCATTTAATCCGCTTCATATTTCGTTTTTTTGGTAGAAACGATGGAATTACCTAGTAAGGTTTAGATCGCGATGTCATAGACCTTTACCGTTTTCCACATGTGTGAGTATTTTTCAATAAACTCTAAATGTAGAGGGTCGGTTTGGTAGGCGGCCTGAGCTTCTAAGGAATCAAAAAAAAGAGTGCAAGAAACATGAAAGCTATGATCTACGACCTCTCGTTTTTCGGTTGGTGCAGGGGTTCCTAAAATAAACTGAGCGACATCTGCACAACGTCCTAACATCGGAGCTGCGTCGGTCAGAAATTCTTTTAAATCAGACTCTTTATGAAGCCAGAAAAATACTTGATGAATGAGTTTTTGTGCCATAGGTTTAGAATAAGTTAGGTTAATGGGAAGAATTGAGCTTGCACTTATTGCAGTGATTGTTTTTAATGCTTTCCTTCGGGAATTCATATTAATTATTGAAATACTGACAAGTTGAGGTATCTTTCGTGGATAAGGCTTTAAAGATAAACATATAAATTGCTTGACGATAACCGGTCATGGACTTGATAGAAATGATTTTTAACCTTGTTCAATTCAGTAGCAAATGAACTATCGAAAATTAGGAAAAACGGGTTGGGAAGTATCTGAAATCAGTTTGGGAACTTGGCAAGTTGGAGGTGGCTGGGGCCAGGCTTTTGATCTGAAAAAGGCAGAAGAAATTCTGCACACAGCATTTGACCAAGGTGTCAATTTTGTGGATACCGCTGATGTCTATGATGGGGGACTGAGTGAAGCGGCTGTAGGAAAAGTTGTGAGGGAGCGCTCTGAAAAAATCTATGTGGCAACAAAATGTGGTAGAAGAATTCAGCCTCATGTAAATGAGGGATACACTCCATCAAGATTGCGAAAATATGTGGAGGATAGCCTGAGAAATACAGGACTTGAACAAATCGATTTGATCCAACTCCACTGTCCTCCGGGTGAAGTGTACCATCGGGATGAGATTTTTGGACTTTTTGAGGACTTGAAAGCAGAGGGCAAAATCGCCGAAATGGGAGTCAGTGTGGAGCGGATCAATGAAGCAATGACTGCCATGAAACATGAGATTGTTTCGACGATTCAAATCATTTTCAATCTATTTAGACAGCGACCAGCTGAGTTACTTTTCAGCCATGCCGAAGTCAATCAAATAGGACTTATCATTCGTGTTCCTCTAGCTAGTGGATTGCTGAGTGGTAAGATTACACCTCAAACAACTTTTGCCAAAGATGATCATCGCCATTTCAACAGGGAGGGAAAAGCTTTTGATAAGGGAGAAACTTTTTCTGGAGTTCCTTTAGAAAAGGCCTTTCCTGCCATTAAAGAATTGAAAAAAATAGTTGGAGAGCCTCTTTCTGGATTTGCCTTGAAATGGATTTTGATGTTCAATCAAGTGGGGACGGTCATCCCGGGAGCATCCTCAATCTCACAAGTTTTACAAAATATTGAGGCGGCCAAGTTGCCTGACTTAAGCTCGGATCAGATGAAGGAATTAGAGCTTCTCTATAAAGAATATATAAAGTCAGAGGTTCATCACCTTTGGTAAAAAAAAGAGGGCGGTTATTTCTAATCGCCCTCTTTGGTATCCAACTATTGAAATTAATCCTCTTTTTTGGCCATTCTGGCTCTTTCGTTCTCATCCAAGTAAATTTTTCTCATTCGGATGGACTTAGGAGTGATTTCAAGGTATTCATCTTTCTGGATGTATTCCATGGATTCTTCCAAAGAGAATCGCTTTGGAGGTGCGATTCTAACGTTGTCGTCAGAACCCGAAGCACGCATATTGGTTAGCTTCTTACCTTTTTGTACGTTGACTACGATGTCATTATCTCGGGAATGCTCACCGATTACCTGTCCTGTGTATAGATCATCCCCTGGCTCGATGAAGAAAACTCCTCGATCCTGAAGTTTGTCAATCGCATAGGCTGTACAAGGACCGCCTTCCATGGAAATCAAAGAACCATTGATTCGTCCTGGGATTGGGCCTTTGAAAGGTTCATAAGACGTAAATCGGTGATTCATGATTGCTTCACCTTGAGTCGCTGTAAGGACGTTGTTTCTCAATCCGATCAAACCTCTGGAAGGAATCTTGAACTCCAAGTGCTGAAGATCTCCCTTAGGTTCCATGATCAACAATTCACCTTTACGCTGAGTCGCTAATTCGATTACCTTTCCTGCAGTTTCCTGCGGAACATCTACCACAAGGGTTTCAATTGGTTCACATTTTACTCCGTCGATTTCCTTGAAAATCACTTGAGGTTGACCCACTTGAAGTTCGTAGCCTTCTCTTCTCATGGTCTCAATCAAAACTGACAAGTGAAGAATGCCTCGTCCATAGACCAGGAATCGATCTTCTGAATCGGTAGGCTCCACTCGTAGCGCCAAGTTTTTCTCGGTTTCTTTCATCAAACGATCTCTCAAGTGACGTGAAGTCACAAATTTCCCTTCTTTTCCAAAGAATGGAGAGTTATTGATCGTGAAGAGCATATTCATGGTAGGCTCATCGATGGCAATACGTGGAAGCGGTTCTGGGTTTTCTACGTCAGCAATCGTATCTCCGATTTCAAAATCTTCAATTCCATTCACTGCACAAATGTCACCTGCGCTAACTGTTTGAACTTTATTTTTTCCAAGACCTTCGAAGGTGTGCAATTCTTTTACACGCATCTTTTTAATGGATCCGTCTGCTTTGCAAAGGGCGATCTGCTGGTTTTCAGAGATGGTACCTCTTGCAACACGTCCGATTGCAATTCGGCCAACAAAGTTGGAATAATCCAAAGAGGTGATTTGCATCTGAAGGGAGCCTTCAGAAATTTTTGGAGCTGGGATATAGTCTAGGATAGCGTCCAAAAGAGGAAGAATAGAGTCAGTAGGATTTTTCCAGTCAGGACCCATCCAATTTTGCTTGGCAGAACCATACAGGGTTTGAAACTCTAATTGCTCTTCAGTAGCATCAAGATTGAACATGAGCTCGAATACAGCTTCGTGAACCTCGTCCGGACGACAGTTTTCTTTATCTACTTTATTTACTACTACGATTGGAGTCAAACCAAGCGAAAGTGCCTTGCTTAATACAAATCGAGTTTGAGGCATTGGTCCTTCAAAGGCATCTACCAATAGAATAACCCCATCAGCCATCTTCAACACTCGTTCTACCTCGCCTCCAAAGTCTGCGTGACCTGGAGTATCAATGATGTTGATTTTATGGTCTTTGTAGCGTACGGATACGTTTTTAGAAAGAATGGTGATTCCGCGTTCACGTTCTAGGTCGTTGTTGTCGAGGATCAGGTCTTCGAATTGCTGATTTTCTCTGAAGATTTTTGAAGCGTGGATGATTTTATCCACAAGGGTTGTTTTACCGTGGTCAACGTGTGCGATGATCGCGATATTCCGAATATTCTGCATGGTTTGCCTAATTGAAGGCGCAAAAGTAAGAATTTAATTTGGGAGTAAGGTTATCGCCCTGTGAAGTTTCTGAATTTGTAATTCCTCCAGATTAAGGTACTTATCTGAATTTGGTTATAATTTAGTTTCCAAAAAAGATGTTTTTTTAGAAACTAAATCCCTTCGTTCATGACTCGAGTATTTCGATTACTTCCTGTTCTGTTTTTTTTAGCAATGATTCTCTCTTTGTGGAGCTTTGGAATTCAGAATTCTGGTATGGCTGTCATCGGGTTTTTGTTTGCGTTGGGATTAGGGTTTCGAACCAATAATTTTTATAAGGCCTTCAGTTTTCCAGTTTATATTCTAGGAATAGTTTCTCTTGGAATGTATTTCCCCCAGTTTTTTCAAGAAATAAACGGGTTTAGGCTCACGGGATTAATCAATCCCTTGATCCAGGTAATCATGTTTGGAATGGGGGCAACTTTAAGTTGGAGTGATTTTGCAGCAGTGGCAAAGAGTCCAAAAGCAGTTGGATTGGGAATTCTTGCTCAATTTATGGTCATGCCTTTGGTTGGATTTGGACTAGCTACACTTAGTGGGCTTAATCCTGAGGTAGCTGCTGGGATTATTCTTGTAGGAAGTGCTCCCGGAGGAACGGCATCTAATGTGATGGCTTTTTTGGCCAAGGCAAATGTCGCGCTTTCAGTGACGTTGACTTCGATTTCCACACTACTCGCTCCGTTGATGATGCCCATTTTGATGAAAGTCTTAGCAGGTCAATTCATTGAAATCGATGTGTTGAAAATGATGTGGGACATTTTCAAAATTATCCTGTTACCAGTTGGATCAGGTTTGCTGGTTAATCAAATTTGGAAAGGAAAATCTTCTATAATAGAACGCATTTTGCCTATTATTTCAATGATTGGAATCGCCTTGATTATTTTGGTTATTACAGCGGCGGGCAGAGATGGGTTACTTCAAATTGGACCTCTCCTCATCCTTTTGGTTCTTATTCATAATCTTTTTGGATATGGAATAGGCTATGGTTTTTCGCGGTTAATCGGAATGAGTGAAAAGGATTCACGGACTTTAGCCATAGAAGTGGGGATGCAAAACGCTGGCTTGGCAAGTGGACTTTCTGCCATTCTAGGGAAAATTGGAACAGTAGGCCTCGCTCCGGCGGTATTTGGTCCTATGCAAAACGTGACTGGTTCAGTTTTAGCCACTTTTTGGAGTAGAAAAGGATTGAAGAAAAAATAGTTTGATTCGGGGATAATTTTTTCTTTCAAATTTAGTTATAAGCTAAAATAGCCTTGAAATGAAAATCGTCCCTTTACTTTTATTTAGTGTTCTTCTAGTCACCAACGCCCTAGCTCAGGTACAAACTAATGCATCTAAAAAGGCAGGGAAAATAGTGAAAGCAGAGAATTACCTGTCCCTAAGCAATGAAAATGGATATTATGTTTTGCCTCATTTTGGGATGAGGTATGGTTCCTATTCGGATGGAAGTGGGATTCAAGATTTAAGTTTATATTATGGACTTGGATTAGGTTTTCGAAGGCAAAATTTGTCCTTAGAATCAGGATTGTCTTTCTTTCATCATGATTCTAGTCCAACCTATGCTCAAGGTTCCGATCGGATTTTAGAACTCAATGGTACGGGTGCGCCGTATGTGATTTTACCCTTTACTTTCCGATATGATATTCCAACGGGGAAAAAGCAATCCCTAAGAATTGGTGCTTTTTTAAATACCAACCTTGGAATTTTTGGGTTCGAGGAAGAGGTAGTTCGTCGATCGGGTCAAATTCAAACTCAGGGAGGGGAAAGGCTGAATTATTCACTTGATCTTGTGAGTAAAAACCCCGTTTTCTTTAAAACAGGCATACATTCCCGAATTCGAGTATTTAATTCTGGATTTTTAAATCTCGAGCTTGGTCAATTTTTTACCTTGAGCCCAAATCGACAATATGAATTTACATTGGCGAACAACTCCCCTGTACGATTAGCTAGAAGTTGGGAAGGGATTTCTTGGTTAATTGGGGGAATTCTTCCATTAAATGTTTTTGAGAAAAAGCTCAATAAGAAAATTTAATAGGGATTGGCTTCAAAAGAAAGGTTTAAAAATCTCCGCCCAAATTACATAGCCATCTTGATTTAAGTGAAGTTGATCTTTAATATAAAGTTCTGGTCTTGGGCTTCCGTCAGGGTTGGTCAATGCGTTCCAAGTATCCACAAATTGGATATTTTCTTTGGCTTGGCAGTATTCGCTTAGCAGTTGGTTAAAAATCAAATAGTTGGATTTTTTCTCCCAACGAGAAGGACTTGGCTTTGCTCCAATCAAATAGATCTTAGTATCAGGATTGATTAAATGGATTCGAGTTACAATTCGGTCAAGGCTCGAGAGAATCTCCGAAGCGGGGATATCAGCCCAAAGGTCGTTGTCTCCTTCATAAATGAATACTCGAGCCGGTTCATATTTGATCACCAAAGGGAATAAGTGTCGCTCCAAGTCAGAGGCTTTAGAACCCCCAAATCCAGTATTGATTAGGTTTTCACTTGGAAAATTTCCATCTAAATTCTTCCACATGCGAATGGTTGAGCTACCTGTGAAAACGGTAGAACGAGGCTTCCATCCCAAACTATCCCAAGTCGACGAGATTTTACGCACTTCTTGTTCAAAAGGAATTTCTTGACCGAATGAAAGGTGATTCAAGAAAGTAAATAACAGAAGCAGGAGCGAATAATATCTTTTCATAATCTCAAACATAAACCAAAATTTCCCTGAACCAAAACCGTTCATCCCCTGCTCATTTTCGGACATTCCGAGCATTTTTGAAAGTTGTCCATTACTTGCTAAGAAGCGATCAAAATCTTCTTTCTGCCCCAAAAACAATCCTTTTCATCACAAAATCATCTACTCTCTAACCTCCTTGATTTCTTTGGTCGTGTTTTAGCGTTATACTTTTTTAACCCTACCAAATTTCCCTGATATGAATTCAATCTCCCGGTTTTTCTGGTTTTGCAGCGGTGCAAATTTCGCCATCTTGAAGCGGACGCCTACTGAATCAAATAAGTATGTGGGAATCGGAGCCACGGTCTTTTTCACAGGGGTATTGGCAGCACTAGCCGCAGGATATGCCTTGTTCACCGTGTTTCAAAATTTGATTCCTGCGATATTTTTCGGACTCCTTTGGGGTATGATGATTTTTAACCTAGATCGCTTTATTGTATCGAGTATGCGAAAGAAGGAAAACGCTTGGGCAGAGTGGAAGTTGGCCATTCCTCGATTGATATTGGCAGTTTTGCTCGCTTTGGTAATCTCCAAGCCTTTGGAATTGAAAATGTTTGAGCGGGAGATCAATCGGAAATTGGATGAAAAAAAGACTGAGTTTATCGCTCAATCCAAAGCTAACCTTGCAAAGGGATTTCCAGAGATCCAAGAATTAGAAGGTAAAATCGATACCCTTAAAGCGGAGGTTTCCCGAGCTGAGACTTTCAGGAATCAACTCCAAAAAGAATATGATGCTGAGCGATTTGGGGAGAAAACAGCAGGAACTAGCGGGATTGTCGGTCTCGGTACCAATGCAAAGAAGAAAGAACAGCAATTGGATGCTGCTCAGCTTGCATTGGAGAATCTGCGAAAACAAAACCAAGTTCGGATCGATACTTTGGAAGCTCAAATCCGGGAGTTTATGGCTTTACGTCAAGTCGAATTTGAGAAGCAGCAGCCTGGGATTGAGGGGTTTGATGGCTTGGCTGCCCGAATGGATGCCCTTTCGGCGCTAACTTCCGAAAGCTCCGCCATGGCAATGGCCAATGTATTTATCATGTTGCTTTTTATTGCCATTGAGACAGCTCCAATTTTTGTCAAGTTGATCTCCAGTCGGGGACCTTACGATGAACTCTTGGAACTGCACGAAGAGAAAGTGAAGCTTTTCAAGGGTGAAAAATGGATGATTGCCAAAGGGGAATCAGAAGCTCGGGTGGGATATTTTCAGGATACTCACTTTTATGCCACCGATTTAAAGAAGGAAAAAACAAATCGAAAAAACCGAGCCGAAGCCGATCGGGAACTGGCCAAGTGGGAATGAGAAAGGAAAGAAATCAGGGAGTTGTTTTGATTTACGTATGAATTTATTTTTCTTTACGGTGTACTTAAAAATCAACGAGTTATGGACACCAAAATCACATTGTCTTTCAATAAAGACATCATTGACCGAGCCAAGGATTTTGCCGACCAAAATAACATTAGTCTTTCTCGGTTGACGGAGTTTCTCTATGCGCAGATGACTTCCAAGACTTACAAGTCTTTGGAGGAGCTTCCGATTTCCGATTGGGTGAATATGGTGTCTGATGGTGAGGTAGAATATAAGCGCATGCCTTCCAGTCGCAAGGCCATGAAGGATGAGTTCTTCGAAGGCAAAAAATGAGGGTATTTCTGGATGCAAACGTGCTGGTGTCCGTGTTGAATAAGGAATACCCACTTTTTCCGCATTCTGCTCGGATTTTAAGTTTGGCGGATCAGCGGCGATTCCAACTCTACACCACTCCGATATGCTTGGCTATTGCTTTTTATTTTGCGGAGAAAAAATGCGGAACCGCTCAAGCCAAGCAAAAAATGCAGATCCTTTCTTCCAAAATTCACATTGCCTCTGTGGATTCACAAACTGTCTTAGGTGCTATTTCTAATCCAAGCGTCTTAGATTTTGAGGACGGTTTGGAGTACTATTCAGCCATGCAGCATGACTGTAATGCCATCATCACCGAAGATTCTGAGGGTTTTTATTTTTCTGAAATCCCGGTGTATGACTGTCGTAAGTTTCTAGAAGAGGTGGTTTTTTGAATGTGTAACCCTCCAAGGGTTCAAAACCCCGGGAGGGTTTTATTTGCAACCTGATCCAATTGATCCATCGTTCGGCTCACCGATTTCCATTCAGCAAAAGCTATGATCTTAATTAGAATTCTCAAGAATTTTCCAGGATTGATCAGTTTTTTGGCTAAGGCAGAAATGTTTTTGTCTCGATCTTCTATCTGAAAGGCTTTGTTGGGATGGGCATGGTATTCTCCGGCATATTTCCATGCGCCATCCCTGGCGATTTGTATGGAGAAATTGAGGAGCATTTCGTCTTTTCCTTTTGCCAGAGGGATAAGCCAGCCAAAAATTGGAGAGACGATGCTGATATTGGCTTTGACTCCATCTACTAATTCGGCAAGGACTGAATTGATTTTATCGAAATCTCCTTTGATTTCCTGAAGCTCTTTTCCATCCATCGTTTCTGAGGCAGCAATTCCAAGATCCAAATTGATGTGGGCATTGATTCCGAGAAAAAGGTGTTGCAGAATAAGGTGGTTCGAATTTTTACTTGCTTCAAATGCTAATCTCCAGCTTTCAGTAGTTTTTTGGCCTGAAATCCAGCGCTCGTAGGCATCAATAAATCGCTTGGCAAAGAGGATGTCCAACTTTTCCATTCTTGGATTGTCCTCAAATTCTCCGGCCAAAATCCCGTCTCTAACTCGCCTTGTGACCTGGCGATAAAGTATGGCGAAATACCCTATACGGCTTTCCTGTTTCTGACATGCCGAAACAATTTGATCCATTCGGATCAAAACTTCCTCAATTGAATTCATCAAAAATTAAGTAAAAAACTGTTCTAAGATATCCCCGACATAAAAGGCCACTACTGCGGCTAATACACCCAAAGCCACTGTTTCGGTGATGGACCGAGCGGCAGATGTTTGATTCACAATGCTTTTAAGCCAGCCAACAATGAGAAAGGCCAATGTGGTCAAGATACTAGTCCATAAAAAGGTGTTTATTTGGATTGGGAAGAAAAAATCCCAGAGGTAAACCATTAAAGGGATAAATCCAACCAATAGAAAGGAAATGAAGGTGGCCAAGCCGATTTTAAAAGGACTTTTGCTGTCCCGCATCATTCCTAGTTCGTCCTTCATCATTTCAGCTACCCAAAGGTCTTTGTCCGAGCAAATGTGATCGACAATTTTATCCAAAAGCTCACCTTTAAAGCCTTTCTCCCGATAGATGTCGGCGATTTCCTCACGTTCGATTTCGGGTAGATTTTCGATTTCCCAATATTCGATCTTTTCGTGTTTGTCAAAATTGTCTCGCTCGCTTTTTGCGGAAAGGTAAGCCCCAACCGACATGGAAAAACCATCTGCCAACAAATTGGCAAAACCAAGTATGATCAAGATGCCTGGGTCGAGGTTTGCTCCATATCCACCTGCCACGACAGCAAAGGTGGTGACGGCGCCATCGATGCCGCCATATACAAATTCTCTCAGGTATTCTTGTAGTTTCCCAAATCGGGTGTTTTCTAAATGGATATCGGATTCCATACGATTAGTTTAGATTTTTGAGAAAAAAGTTCTTGACATTTTCGCCCATGACGGCTCTAATTTCATCTTCGGTAAAGCCTGCTTGCATCAGTCCTTCTACAATGAGCGGAAGTCCGGTAATGTCGAAAGGAACTGCGACCGATCCATCGTAGTCTGATCCCAATGCGATATATTCAATTCCTACCAAATCACGGACATGTTTGATCGAAGCAATGATATTGGGGAGCTCTGGTTCACCCACCGCCATATCAAAAAATGCAATTCCGATAATTCCCCCATTAGCCGCAATTCGTTGAATTTGTTCGTCGCTTAGGTTTCGTTGAGAATCCAAAACAGCCCTAACGCCTGTATGCGAAACCATTGCCGGTTTGGAAGTAAGGTTGAGCACATCTTCTACAATGGCAGGAGAGGAGTGGGCTAGATCAATAAAAATCCCCATTTCATTCATCTTTCTCACGGCTTCTTTTCCAAATTCCGAAAGTCCCGCTCCATTTTCACCATGTGCTGAGCCTCCAAATTCATTGTCAAAAAAATGAGTAGGTCCAATCATTCTAATTCCGGCTTCATAGACTTTTTCGAGATTTTCTAAATTTCCTTCTAGCGCATGTCCTCCTTCGATTCCCAACATAGCGCCGATCACCTTTGGATTTGTTTTCCTTTCCGCTAAGAGTCGTTCTAGATCTGCTTTGGTCTTGATGAAAATCGCATTTCCCTGCTCTTTTTCTACATATTGTGCTAAGGCTTCACCTTGACTAAGGGTTCGATTGATCAAGCTAAACCAGTTCCATGGGCTTTCTCCTTTAGCAATAGTCAAGGGGGTGATATTGTCAAAAGCATCCTCACTATTGCTTTTCATATTCTGCCCAGCCGGTGATTTAGAAACAATGGTGAACATTTCGAGGGAGACATTAGCTTCTCGCATTCGAGGGAAATCTACATGGCCTCTATCCCCTCGTTCATTCAAACTTCTTCCCCATAGAAGCGCATCGCAATGTAAGTCAGAGATAAAATCCAAGCGATTATATAAGGCTTGGGCTTCTGCTGAGACAGTATAAGGTGCAGGAGTTTTGACTGGATTGCGCTCAGACTCGATGTATTGAGGAACCGTATTGATCCCGATTAAATACAAAATGAAAAGCACTACCAAGGCCACTATAATTTTTTTCATAAGCTGGGGAATTGCTTATGAATATAGGAAAATTGAAACGAAATGGGTGTTCGTATCAGAATTTGTGGTGGGGTAATTTTAGGAGAAATCCTCGCCAGTTTTTACAGGGGGTAAGTCATTGTATTCTTCCATGGAAAAAAGCCGGGAACGAATGATAAATCGAATTCCCATTGGGATTTCAATTGAAAAGCTACTCCCTCTTCCCGGAGTCACATCGAGTGTGAGTTGTGTGTGTTTCCAATATTCAAATTGATCTCGACTCATAAAAAAGTCGCATCCATATACCTGACCCAGCCAGATGTCCTGTGCCCCGACTTTGAAGTCTCCTTTTTCAAAGCACATTGGAGCCGATCCATCACAACATCCTCCACTTTGGTGGAACATTAATTCCGAACCAAATCGTGTTCGTAACGTGTCTACTACTTTTTGAGCTTCTTTGGTAATTAGCACTCGTTGGATCATGGGGTGATGCTTAAAATGGTTAGAAAAAAAGGAAAGGCAGAAGAATGCTCCTGCCCTTCATTCAATAAACCCTGCTTTTTAGAAGAATCCTAGTTTCTCTTTGCTGTAAGAAATCAGCATGTTTTTGGTTTGACGATAGTGATTAAGCATCATCAAGTGGGTTTCGCGACCGAAGCCGGATTTTTTATACCCCCCAAAAGGTGCATGAGCAGGGTAAGCATGATAGCAATTTACCCAAACTCGTCCTGCCTGAATTGCTCTTGGGATTTGATATAATTCATGGGCATCTCTTGACCAAAGGCCTGCACCTAATCCATACATGGTGTCGTTTGCAATTGCGATTGCTTCTTCGGTTGTCTTGAATGTGGTAACACAGGTTACAGGTCCAAAGATCTCCTCTTGGAAAACACGCATTTTGTTATGGCCTTTCAAAATGGTCGGCTGGATGTAATACCCATTTTCTAATCCAGAGTTTAAGCCTGTTTTGGCTCCACCAGTCAGAACTTCTGCGCCTTCTTGTTTTCCAATTTCGATGTAAGAAAGAATTTTTTCATACTGATCATTGGAAGCCTGAGCACCCATCATGGTGTCCTCCGCCATTGGATGTCCTAGTTTGATGGCTTTAGTTCGAGCAATGACCCGTTCCATAAACTTGTCGTAGATGTCTTCGTGAACCAGGATTCTTGAAGGACAGGTACATACTTCGCCCTGATTAAGTGCAAACATTACAGCTCCTTCTACTGCTTTATCGAAAAATTCATCATCAGCATCCGCCACAGACTTCATGAATATGTTAGGGGATTTACCGCCCAATTCCATCGTGACAGGGATCAAATTTTCAGAGGCATATTGCATGATCAATCGACCTGTAGTAGTCTCTCCTGTAAAGGCAACTTTTGCTACTCGAGTAGAAGTGGCTAGTGGCTTTCCAGCTTCTAGTCCAAATCCAGAAACCACGTTGATTACTCCAGGAGGGACAATGTCTCCGATTAAATCCATCAATACCATGATACTGGTTGGGGTTTGCTCAGCAGGTTTCACCACTGTGCAGCATCCAGCTGCCAAGGCAGGAGCAATTTTCCAAGTAGCCATCAAAAGTGGGAAGTTCCAAGGGATGATTTGTCCAACCACGCCTAATGGTTCATGTAGGTTGATGCTGACTGTGGTTTCGTCGTGTTCAGACATGGAGCTTTCGTCAGCTCGGATTACCCCAGCGAAATAACGGAAATGATCCACGCAAAGTGGGAGATCGGCAGCACGAGTTTCTCGGATAGCTTTTCCATTGTCTAAGGTTTCTACCCGAGCCAATAACTCTAGATTGTCCTCAATGATGTCGGCAATTTTGAGCAAGATTCTACTGCGCTCTGCAGCTGCGGTTTTGGACCAACTTGGAAATGCGGCATGAGCGGCATCCAAGGCTTTTTCGATATCTTCCTTATTTCCTCTTGCAGCATGTGCGAACACTTTGCCGTCAATAGGTGAAATGTTTTCAAAATATTCTCCAGAGGAAGGAGCAACCCATTGTCCACCTATAAAGTGGTCGTATCTTTCTTTGATTAATGGTCTGTCTACCGGTTTGGCTTCGGAATACGTGAGTGTTTGCATAGTGTAGGTTTATTTTGGTGTTTTTCAAAATTCCCAACTATTCCTTCGAAAAAATGAACCTACATGCACATTAAATCTACCTAAAGTGACTTTTCTCAGGTTTTTAATTAAAATTACTTCCTACTTTTTGTCGAAATAAACCCAGCCTCCTTCGAAAAGAAAATAATTCATGGCCCAAAATACCTTTATCTCTGGGGTTCCCTGGAGGAATCCAAACGATCTGAAGACTTTGGTGGAAAACAAAACCACCTATACTTTGGATAACTGTGAGCTTAATATTTTTGAAACCCATCAATCTGCCGAGCAAGTAAATTTGGTGTTTGGGGATTTGGTGCTGACCACCATGTTGAAGGGGAAAAAGGTAATGCATCTTTTTAATAGTCCAGGCTTTGATTATCTCCCTGGCGAATCCGTAATCGTTCCGCCTAATGAGGTGATGAAAATCGATTTTCCAGAAGCTGAATGGGATAATCCCACTCAATGCATTGCACTTTCGATTTCGAAAGAAATGATCGAAAACACCTTTAACTTGTTAAATGAACGATTTTCCTCTAGGGTTTTAACCCAGGAATGGGGCTTGGATCTCTCGTATTTTCATCTGATCAATACCCAAGATCTTTCAGAAATTATAAACCGATTTATTCGAATTGGTGTGAAGGAGCGCTCTCGCGAAAAAGATTTGATTGCTTCATTGGCATTGAAGGAGCTTTTGATCAGACTTACTCAAACCCAAGCTCGTGATATGCTCGAAAAAACCTATAAGGAGCTTTCCTCTTCCAACCGATTGGGGCATGTGGTAAATTTTATCAAAGATAATATCCGGGAAAATATCCAGCTTGAAGAGTTGGCTTCCCAAGCTTGCATGAGTAAAGCGCATTTTTTACGGACCTTTAAACTCGAGTTGGGATTGACTCCGATGGAGTATGTACTTAAGGAACGATTAAAGTTGGCTCGACAATATTTACTGATCGGTGGGTTTCAGATTCAGGAAGTGTGTCATATGGCTGGATTTAATAATATCACGTATTTCATCCGTGCATTTAAGCAAGAATATGGAGTTACCCCCAAGTCTTATCAATTGGGTTTGAAAAAATAATCGAGAAATTTTTTACTGAAATTTTGATTATTTATTTGCTTTTAATACGTTTAAGAAACTTTTGCAAACAGAATTATCGCTCAACCCAGCACTTTGCCAAAGTTTATATGGTTTTAATCCATTAACAATAAACCCTGACTTGGGAGCCATTTTCAAAAAGGCTCCCTTTTTTTTGCTCTTCTTGAAATTGATTTTTGTCAAAAGTTTAAAAACCGGTTTAAAAATTCGATCATTTTCGGTTGAAAAATGTAAAAAGTGGAAAAACCGGTTTTTTATTTCTTGAAATCCTGAAATTCAGAAGATTCTGTTTTTAGGTTCAAAAACAAAAAAACCTTCCCGAAAATTTCGAGAAGGCTTTCCCATCTAATTAACCCTTTAATCCAAAATCATTAATTCATTGGCAATTCTTTCTTTGCCAAATAGAAATCTACCATTTCATAATCGCTAGCTTCTCGCTCGATCATTTCGCTTACTGTTTTTGGAGGTGGTACGATTGCCTTTTCCCCAGGAGTCCAGTTTAGGGGAAGAGCCACCTTGTATTTATCGGCTGTTTGAAGAGCAATCAGCGCTCGTTTTATTTCCTCCATATTCCGTCCCACATTCAGTGGGTAATACATCATAAGTCTGATTTTTCCGATAGGATCAATGAAGAATACGGCCCTTACAGCAGCAGTTTCACTTTCACCAGGCTGAAGCATTCCGTAGAGTTTGGATACACTCATATCGATGTCAGCAATAATTGGAAATTCGAAAAGGACTCCTGTGTTCTTTTTCACATTGTTGACCCAAGCGATATGCGCGTGGATCGAATCAATACTCAATCCGATCAGGTTGGTGTCATGTTCATCAAAGAATTTTTGATCCAGTGCAAAACCGCTCATTTCGGTGGTGCACACCGGAGTAAAGTCAGCGGGGTGAGAAAACAGAATCGTCCATTTTCCTTTGATGTAATCCGAAAATTTGATTTTTCCGGTAGTGGTCATTGCTTCAAAATCCGGAGCAAGATCACCGATACGTGGCATAGTTAGTGTTGTAGTTTCCATGTGTATGATTATTGTTGTTTTTTGAAATTCATAGAACAAATCTACCGATGACCTGGTCATCAGATCGTGACCTAGGTCACCGCAGACCGTGTCCTTTGCCTTTTTCTTGATTGTCTTTCTCTATGTGCCATGCTGGATTTTCGAGTTCATTCTCATAGATATAGGCAATGATTTTTTTCAAATCCTCTTCGCTAACAGCTGGTTTTGGCATTAGTCCAAACCTTTTGATTGGTCCCTTCATTACAGCAGTTTCTTCTTTGGGGTTTAGAATAAAGCTGAGCATCGCTGATTTGAATTCTTTTTCATCCGGAAACGCTTCAAGGTAATGCTTCTTCACCCCCCAAAGTGGAGGCGCGATTATCTCGTCATGGGACTTTGATTTTGGGTTGTGACAGAGGTAGCAGTTGCGTTCCAGCAATTCCAATCCAGAACTGATTTGCTCATTTGAGGTATTCAGTTGGGATGGACGAGTTATTACAGAGTTATCGGATATTTCCATCCCAATGCTTAGGAGAGATAATACAGGGATTAAAATTGAAATCATGACTTCTTTTAGTTAGGGATCTGGCATGAAGACCTTGCCGAGGAAATGATGCTTGAATATTGATCCTGAGATATGTACTCCGGGGTATATTCTACTCCAGCTACTATTGCCTGATTATTGAATGATCGGAGGTGATTTTCAGAGCCACATTTTAAACTGGAGTAGACATTGATGATTTGGGTATTTGAAGTTTCGCTCATGGCTTTTTCCAAATCGAATATGTCCATATCCTCAATAAGTAGCCCCACTTGGATAGCCTCTCCAAGTGATCCATCCACTCGATGGATTAGATCTTGGTAAAGTCTCTGTAGAATGGGGTTAGTAAACTCACCATTGGAGGTGCTTCCGGACAGAGGATCAGCGATTTGATAACTGTTCATAACAGTTAGTATGGCGCTGACGTGTTGAGATTCGCTGGAAGCAATGTTTTGAAAAATAGCTAAGCCATATTTTTCAAAAGCATAGGTATATACGTCATGGGCAAGTTTTTCTTCCTCCCTGGTAAAGAGTAAGGTAGAAAGCTCATTTTCTGAAAGCTGAATGGTTTGCAGAGGAGTTTGCTCCTCTTGGCAGCCACTCAAAGCAAGGACAAGAAATGCGAAGGGAATCACGAGGCGTTTCATAATAGTTGATTTTGATTAACACTTGAAACTCCTAAAATTCTATCTAATGTGCAGTGATCTTTCTCACTTAGTCCTATTCAATAGCTGCTTTCATCCAGCTTCACCTTTCCGCGGTAGGTCCAATAAATTATAATGGTGTAGGACGCGACGAAAGGAAGTCCAAAAGCCGCTAAAACCGCCATCGTCTTTAGTGTGTAACCCGAAGAAGCAGCATTATAAATGTCTAGATTGAAAGATGGATCAAGGTTGGATACCATGAGATTGGGGAAAATTCCCAAAGCAAAAAGCATCACAATCGCCGCAATCATACTGGCTGAGGAAATAAATGCCCAGCCTTCTCTGCCTTTGGAAAGCATTCGAGGGATATTCGCAATCGCCAATACATTCAGGAGTACAATGCTCCAGGCAAAAACAGAAATCAATGTCTGATGATTCTCTACCAGTTCGTGTTTGTTGCCGGGAAGGTCGATCTTCCCGAATGAGAAATTGGCAATCATTTCTGGTTTGAGATATAGTGTCAATCCAGAGAAGATCAGATAGAACACCACAAAAATCCAGTAATTGACTTTAATCCAGCCCTGGATTCGTTTTTGAAGGGCTCCTTCCGTTTTCATATTAAGGTATATGCCTCCATGTAGAGCAAACATGGTCAAAGCAAAAAAGCCGGCCATCAAGGAATAAGGATTCAACAAGTCAAAGAAGTTGCCTTGATATTCCATATCGCCTCCTATCGGGAAACCCATTACCACATTTCCAATGGCTATACCAAAGAGAAGGGTGGCCACTATGGAACCAATTGAAAACCCTTTGTCCCAAAAGCCTCTCCAGCGGGGATTAGCCTCCTTGCTTCGAAATTCGATCGAGACTGCTCGGAAAATCAAGGCGATGAGCAACATCATAAAAGGCAAATAGAAACTGGAGAATGCCGTCGCATAAACATTCGGGAAGGCTGCAAAGAGAGCTCCGCCCGCTGTAATTAGCCAGACCTCATTTCCATCCCAAACCGGCCCAATGGCATTCATTAAAATCCTGCGGTTATGGTCCCCTTTGCTGCGCAAATGAAGAATTCCTACCCCCAAGTCGAATCCATCCAAGATCGCATAGCCGATCAAAAGGACTCCTACCAGAATATACCAGACAACGTTGAAATCCATGATTTAATGAGGTTTGATAATGTCCATTCGTTCGGACTTTTTGTGAAAACCGGCTTCTACTCCACTGGATAGGTGATCGGGGCCGTGTTTAATCTCTCGATCCAAAACATACAACCAGACGAAGAATAAAAGAATGTAGACCAAAATAAACAGGACTAAAGAGATCAATACTTCCGGGCCAGAAATTGATTTGGAGACGCCCTCGCTTGTTCTTAATAATCCTTGAACGATCCAAGGCTGTCGCCCTCGCTCTGCTGAAAGCCAACCGAGTTGATTGGCAATCACTGGCAAGGCAACTGCCGGAATGTAGAGTTTCATGAGCCATGACCAATTGGGAGAAAAAAGTTTTTTCCTCCAAAGCAAAAACAAACTCAAGAGTGTAGCCCCGATAAACACCATACCCAAAGCCACCATCAGGTGATAGCTCTGAAAAACACCATTTACAGCAGGCCAATCTTCTTCAGGAAATTCCTCCAGCCCTTTGACTTCTCCCTCAAAATCTCCGTGCACTAAAAAGCTCAACATTCCCGGTATCGCAATTCCGGTTGTTTTTCGGGTTTCAGGATCAGTCCAACCGATAAGATAAAGTGGGGCGTTGGTTTGGGTTTCATAGAGTCCTTCGAATGCCGCAAGTTTCGCAGGCTGCCACTCGCTGACCACCTTGGCATGTTCATGCCCAACCAAGGGCTGGGCTAAGGAAGCAATGGCTGCCAAGCCCAGGGCAATGGCAAATGACTTTTGGGCAAAATCCACATGCTTCTTTTTGATCAAATAGTAGGCAGAAACGCTCATTACCAAGAAGGCTCCCTGAATCCAAGCTCCCAGGATTACATGGGTAAACCGGACCATCGCGGAAGGATTGAAGACCATTTCCCAGAAGTCTGTGATCACCGCCCTGCGAATCCCGTAATCCACCACGATTTCATAGGCCACTGGAGTCTGCTGCCAGCTGTTGGCTACTACGATCCAAAAGCCCGAAAGCATACTGCCCAGGGCCACCATTATCGTAGCGAATAAATGCATACCGGGCTTGACCCGATTCCAACCAAACAGCAAAATGGCTAAGAAGCCAGACTCCAGAAAAAAGGCAAATATCCCCTCAGCCGCCAAGGGTGAACCGAAAATATCTCCAACGAACCGAGAATAGGTGGACCAATTGGTGCCGAACTCAAACTCCATTACAATACCAGAGGCGACTCCTACTGAAAAGTTGGCCGCGAAAATCTTGATCCAAAATCGGGTGATTTTCTCGTAAATCTTTTTCTTGGTGATCAGGTAAAGCGATTCATAAATCACCAGAAGTAGTCCCAACCCAATACTGAAGGGAGGAAAGATGTAGTGAAACATGATGGTAAATGCGAATTGGATACGCGAGAGTAGTTCTACATCCCAGATCATAATTTGGGTTGGTTTGATTTTCGATAAATGAGAAAACCGCTGCTGATGAAAACCAATCCGAAAATTAGTTTCAATAGCTTGGTGGTACTGAATCCTGCGATTTCTTCCGGGAGGAAGGGGATTTTTGTGAAAATTCGGAAAAGTAACATAAGTCCTAGACCAAGGATAAAAAGTAGTTGAGCTTTGGATTGGATCATTTGTAAAAAGAGTTTGTGAAGAATTATTTTCAAAAGTACTTTACCAAAAAAAGAAAAAGGTGATTCTTGTCACCTTATCAAGTTAATGAAGAGCCATTGGATGAAAAAGGAAATCGAACAGCATTTGGAGGTAAACTTCTCTGAATTTGAAAAGGACCTTCGGGAGGAGATTCTTTCGTGTGCAAAGTTGGAGTTTTTGGAGGCTGATACACTGATGATGGATATCGGTCAGAAAGTGGAAATCATTCCGCTAATCGTTCAAGGTCAAGTAAAAGTCTATCGAGAAGATGAAAATGACCACGAGCTATTCATGTATTACCTAGGACCTGGAGAAGCTTGCGCAATAACCATGATTTGTTCAGCTCGGGATGGTTACTCCAAAATCAAAGCGATTCCAGAGGAGGAGACTATCGTGATAGCAGTTCCAATCGCCAAACTGGACGAGTGGATGCCCAAGTACAAGTCTTGGTATTATTTTGTAATGGATACCTATCAGGATCGCTTCGAAGAACTGCTTAAAGTGGTAGATGGAATTGCATTTCACCAAATGGATGAGCGGCTGTTGGAGTATTTGGAAAAAAATGCGGCGGCGACACAAAGCAACGTGATCCATCGAACTCATCAGCAAATCGCTCAGGAGTTGAACTCGAGTAGGGAAGTGATTACTCGATTATTGAAGAAATTGGAGCAAAGAGGAAGAGTAAAGGTCAACCGAAATCAGATTGAGTTGGTAAATTAAAAAATAGTCAAGGCCTTTAACAGGGCCTTTTTTCTTTCCTCGAAGTTGAAAAGAGTTAAAATCCGTTGAGAGGCCTTTTTTGAAAAATCAGCCAAATTTTGGTTCATCAGGTAAATAATTTGACTTTCCAACAGTGTCAAATCCTTCTTGGTCAAAATAATCCCCGAATCCCCGATAATATCCGGAATTGCCCCGACAGCGGAGCCAATCGGAACACAGCCAGAGGCCATGGCTTCTCCAAGTGCATTTGGGAAACCTTCTGAAGTAGAAAGTTGAAGGTAAAACTGATGGGAATTGTAAAGCTTCAATAGTTCGGAAGGATTCATTTTTCCTAAAACCTTTACGTTCGAATTTGGTGACACATAGTTCGAGTCGCCAACCAAGGTAAATTCCCAATTTGGATGGTCCTTTGCTAATTTTTCAATTAGGTCGTAACCTTTGACCATAGCGCGGGAAGGATTGGAAGTTCCTGTTGCTACCGAGATAAAGCTTAAGGTATTACGCTCTTCTCCTAAGTTTTTCCAGAAATCTGTATCAAATCCATTTGGAATTACTTGGATTGGAGTCCTTAATCCAGGGATTAGATTTAATAAGCCTTGCTTGGGATTGATTTGCGGGTCGAAGCTGTATTCCTGCTTGACTAAAGCCTCGGCCACAGGTAAAATTATTGAGCAATTTTTGAAAGAATAAACCGTCGCTTTTCTCAGCCATTTCTTTCGGAAATTCCCATAGCCGATCTCAGGCATATTGATGCAGTCGGTGCCTCCTGCTTGGATGGTGCATTTTTTTTCAAACGTCTTTGCAAACCAAACCGGCAACACACTGTGGTATCCGCCGAAAAAGCAGAGGTATTGGCTGGTGCGAGGTAGAAACCAGAGTAGCTGAAAAAACTGGAGGATAAAGAAGAAAGGAAGTTTGATCGGGCTTTGGGTAAACTCCAAAGGCTTGATCTCAGCAACTGGACTGATCATTTCCAAGTCACGGTCGATAAATGTGGTGCGGACGGGGAAGGTATAAATGATCATTTAGTGCTTTAAATATTCCCTGAAAGTAAGGTAGAAAATGAAAAAGGGGAAACTTAGTTTCCCCTTTTCTTTTGAAATTATCTATGGTTATACCACCAAATTCACAATCTTACCTGGTACAATAATCACCTTCTTAGGAGCCTTGCCTTCCAGCCATTTTTGTACGGTGGCATCGGCTAAAGCTGAATTTTCAATTTCAGGAACGGATAAAGAAAGTGGCAAGTCCAACTTTGCGCGCATCTTACCATTGATCATGACTGGATACTCAAAGTTGCTTTCAACCAAGTATTCTTCTTTGAACTCAGGGAATCTTGCAGTGGTAATTGAATCTGAATGACCTAAAAGCGACCAAAGTTCTTCGGCAATATGAGGTGCGTATGGAGAGATCAAAACCGCCAAAGGCTCCAATACGTCCCGCTTGTTGCACTTCATGGCGGTGAGTTCATTCACGCAGATCATAAAGCTGGACACGGAGGTATTAAAGGAATAATTGGCCATGTCTTCCTCCATCTTTTTGATGGCTTTGTGAAGGGCCTTCAGTTCTTCTTTGCTGGCTTTTTCATCTGAAACTGCAAATTCACCAGCGGCATTATGGTAAAGATTCCAAACCTTCCTTAGGAACTTATACACACCGTCGATGCCATTGGTATTCCAAGGTTTGAATTGCTCCAATGGTCCAAGGAACATTTCATACAATCTTAACGTGTCCGCACCGTATCGCTCGATGATATCATCTGGATTGACCACGTTGTACTTGGATTTGGACATTTTTTCCACTTCCGATCCACAGAGGTACTTGCCGTCTTCCAGGATAAATTCTGCATCGGCTAGGTCTGGTCTCCAAGCTTTGAACTTCTCTAGATTCAGCTGATCGTTGTGGACGATATTTACATCCACATGCATGGCGGAAGTATCGTATTGATCTTTTAATCCGAAGGAAACAAAGGTGTTGGTACCTTTTAATCGATACACAAAATTCGATCTTCCTTGGATCATTCCTTGGTTGATCATTTTTTGAAAAGGTTCGTCGATGCTTACCACGCCCAAATCATACAAAAACTTGGTCCAGAATCGGGAATAGAGCAAGTGACCTGTGGCATGCTCAGAACCACCGATGTACAAGTCCACAGCACCCCAATAGTCTGTTTTGTCTTTATCTGCGAAAACTGCCTCGTTTTTCGGATCCATGTAACGGAAGAAATACCAGCTCGATCCCGCCCAACCTGGCATGGTGGAGAGTTCCAACGGATACTCACCGTCAGCCGTTTTGTAAGTCCAGTCTTTTGCTCGACCAAGTGGAGGTTCGCCGTCTTCGGTAGGCAAATATTTGTCAACTTCGGGAAGGACTAGAGGAAGATCTTTTTCTTCAATCAAATAAGGCAAGCCGTCTTTGAAATATACAGGAAGCGGTTCGCCCCAATAGCGCTGACGCGTAAAAATCGCATCCCGCATTCTGAACTGGATTTTACCTTTCCCAATCCCTTTTGCTTCTAGGAACTCAATGCATTTCTGCATCGCTTCCTTCATATAAAGCCCAGAGATAAAGCCCGAATTAATGATTAACCCACCTTTTCCAGGGAAAGAACCGTTTTCCATGGAGCCTTCGATCACTTGGCGGATTTCTAAACCAAAGTGCTTCGCAAAGTTGTAGTCGCGTTCATCGTGTGCAGGTACGGCCATGACAGCGCCTGTTCCATACCCAGCTAATACATAGTCAGCCACCCATATTTGGATTTCCTCTCCGTTGAATGGATTGATCGCGTAGGATCCCGTGAAAGCACCTGAAATGGTCTTCACATCGCTCATTCGCTCACGCTCGGAGCGGTTTTTGGCGACTTGGATATAGGCTTCTGCTGTTTCCCGCTGATCGTCTGTGACCAGTTCGGCTGCTAAATCTGACTCTGGAGCTAAAGCCAAATAGGTTACTCCGAAAATCGTATCAACCCGAGTGGTAAAGACTTTGATTTTCTTATCTGAACCTTTTACATCAAACAAAACTTCAGCGCCGATCGACTTTCCGATCCAGTTGCGCTGCATTTCTTTGATGGGTTCGGACCAGTCTACTTTTTCCAAACCTTGGAGCAAGCGATCTGCATAAGCCGTGATCCGCATGGACCACTGCATCATTTTCTTTCGCTCCACAGGATGACCACCTCTTTCGGAAAATCCGTCCTTTACTTCGTCATTTGAAAGAACAGTACCCAAAGCAGGACACCAGTTTACCGTCGTTTCAGCCAAGAAAGTCAATCGGTATTTGAGCAGCATTTCCTGCTTTTCTTTTTCTGAAAAAGCATTCCATTCTTCTGCGCTGAAAATAGATGTGTCGTCATCGCAAACCGCCTTTACCTTTCCATTTCCTTCTTTTTCGAATTTTGCAACCAAGGAATCAATGGAAAGTGCTTTGTCCGCATCAAGGTCATAATAGCTGTTAAACAGCTGCATAAAAATCCATTGGGTCCACTTGTAATAAGAAGGGTCAGAAGTTCGAACCTCTCGATCCCAGTCGAAGGCGAACCCGATGTTTTTAAGTTGTTCTGTATATCGAGCGATATTTTGTTCGGTGGTGATAGCAGGGTGTTGGCCTGTTTGAATTGCGTACTGCTCTGCCGGAAGTCCAAACGAATCATAACCCATTGGGTGGAGGACATTGAAGCCCTTTAGCATTTTGAATCTCGAGACAATATCCGAAGCAATGTATCCCAGTGGGTGGCCGACATGGAGACCCGCACCTGAAGGATACGGAAACATATCTAGGGAATAAAACTTAGGACGATTAGGGTCTACTTCAGCTTTAAAGGTTCCTTTTTCTTTCCAGTAGCCTTGCCATTTTTGCTCGATTTCCCTGAAGTTGTATTCCGCCATGATTGAAATTTTTCTGATTTTTTGACTAAATGCCTGCAAAAATAGAAAAATCGAGCGGCTTTGGTAGTCAAATTTCCAATTCCTCCCAAATCTGGATTTTGGCCATTGATCAATTTTGTTTGAGGCAGAGGAGTCTTTTTTGTACTTTGAGAACACTAACCAATCAACCTTATGAGAAGAAAATTACTGCTTACACTCGCCTTGGCTGGAGGAATATGTATTTCAGCCTTTCCCCAGAAAAAATATAGCCCAAAGCAAATTGAGGCACTCAAAGCGGAAGCTGCCCAAATCGTCCAAGCCAATCACAAGCAAAGCCAAGTGATGGTGGATAAGATTTTTTCCTTTGCCGAGTTGGGCTTTCAAGAGTTTGAATCTTCTAAGTATTTGACTGGGATCTTGGAGAAAAATGGATTTACCATCGAACGAGGAGCCTCTGGAATACCAACGGCTTGGTTTGCTACTTGGAGTAACGGTGAAGGTCCCGTAATTGCCTTGGGTTCAGACGTTGATAATATTCCCAAAGCATCTCAATATCCTGGAGTGGCCTATCATAAACCCATGGTTGAAGGAGCTCCAGGACATGGAGAAGGTCATAATGCCGGAATTCCATTGAATATCACGGCGGCTTTGGCTGTAAAGCAAATCATGGAGCGTGAAAATATTGGAGGTACGCTAGTTCTTTGGCCGGGGATTGCCGAAGAATTGGTAGCAGCAAAAGCCTGGTTTGCCAGAGATGGTAAATTTGATGGTGTCGATATTTGCATTTTTACTCACGTGGCCAATAACCTGGGCGTAAGCTATGGACAAGCAAGTGGAACAGGATTGATTTCTGTAGAATATACCTTTTCAGGAGATGCTGCTCATTCTGCTGGTGCACCTTGGAGAGGAAAAAGTGCCGCTGATGCAGTAGAACTGATGAATATCGGTTGGAACTACAAGCGGGAGCATTTGCATCCCTTGAAGCGGTCTCATTCGGTCATTACCGATGGAGGAGACCAGCCCAATGTGGTACCTTCCAAAGCTTCGATTTGGTATTATTTCCGGGATGTGAAGTACGACGGAATCATGGAAATGTATGCCCAAGCAAATGATATTGCCAAAGGTGCAGCCTTAATGACTGGGACGACCATGACTTCAAAAGTCTTGGGTACTGCTTGGCCGAGACACTTTAATAAGGTGATTGCAGAAAAAATGTATCAAAACATCCTCAAGGTAGGGTTGCCGACTTGGGATGAAAATGATCAGACTTTGGCGAAAGCCATTCAAAAAGAATTGGGTTCAAAAGAAGAAGGAATGCCAACCAAGCTGGATACTCTTGGACTTCCTGTTAAAGAGCCGATTTCTGGTGGTTCGGATGATATTGGGGATGTATCCTGGGTAGTACCAACCGTGACTTTGAGATTCCCTTCCAATATTCCTGGACTTCCAGGTCACCACTGGAGCAATGCCATTGCCATGGCGACACCTATTGCTCATAAGGGTGTAACAGCTGGAGCAAAGGCAGAAGCGATGACGATTTTGGACTTTTTACTTCAGCCCGAATTGGTCGATCAGGCTTGGGATTATTTCAAAAACGTGCAAACGAAAGAGGAAACCTACAAGCCAATGATCACAGCCGATGATGCTCCTCCGATTTACCTGAATGAAGGTATTATGAAGCAATTCCGCCGAGCTTTGGAGAAATTTTACTACGACGAGACGAAATATGATACCTATTTGCAGCAGCTTGGGGTGACATATCCAACGGTGAAGAAGGATTAATCTTTAATTACGATTTGAGAATTACGATTTACGACCTAAATCTGAACTTCCGTCCTAATTTCCAGAAGGTTGCCCTCTGGTTATTACGATTGAGGTTCAAAACAGGGGTGTAAATCGTAATTCGTACCTCGTAAATCAAAAATGACAACTTCAAATCTCACATTTATAATTAGAGAAGCTTTTCCCTCCGAACTCCTCTGGGTACACGAACGAATCCCTGAGTTCCCGGGGAAAGCTTCTCTGGATTTTTACGCAGAGCGCCTTAAGCATCGGCTTCATTTGGCATTGGTTGCAGAAAAGGATGGTGAGCTTTTGGGATTTAAAGTTGGATACCAAAGTGATACTGCCGATACCTTTTATTCCTGGATGGGAGGGGTGAGACCCGAGTTTCGAAAGTTGGGAATTGCAGATGCTTTGGCAGAGTATCAGGAGAATTGGGCCAAAGAAAATGGATTCAAGGCTATCTTTTTCAAAACCCGCAATCGCTTTCCGGCGATGATTACCTTCGGATTGAGCCGAGGATTTAAAATCATGGAGGTTGTCCCAAAGGGTGGGGCGGAGGATTATCGGGTGGTGATGAGTAAGCGATTGTAAAATTGGAAGATTTGAAAATTGAAAGATTGGAGTCCTCAATCTTCCAATTTTCAAATTTTTAAATATTTCAATCCTAATCCTATCTTTGCATCTCATTCAGCGGTCGAATCACCCGCTTTACCAAAAATTCATGCAGACACTCGATTTGGTAGCTCCGACTACCCAAGAACTCGTAGCCGCAGGGCTTCAGCTTCCTATTATGGAGGCTTTCTACACCATCCAAGGAGAAGGCAGATTTACAGGACATCCCGCATATTTTATTCGGCTGGGAGGCTGTGATGTAGGTTGTGTTTGGTGCGATGTCAAGGAAAGTTGGGAGGCTGCCAAATGGCCGGTTTTGTCCGTTGAGCAAATTGTCGAGGATGCTTTGGTATTTCCAGGTCGGCTGGTTGTCATTACCGGGGGAGAACCATTGATGTATAATCTCGATCCCCTCACCAAGCTTTTAAAAGAAAAAGGTTTTACGACTAACATTGAAACTTCCGGTGCACATCCTTTTTCAGGGGACTTTGATTGGGTTTGTTTTTCTCCCAAGAAATTCAAAAAACCTCATCCATCTATCTATCCTAAGGCTGATGAGTTGAAAGTGGTCATTTATAATAATCGCGATTTTGAGTTTGCAGAGGAGCATGCGAAGTTGGTGAATCCTGGCTGTGAACTCCGTCTTCAGCCCGAATGGAGCAAGGCCTCTAGGTTCATATCAGAGATCATCGCGTACGTGAAAAATCATCCGACTTGGAAAATATCTCTCCAAACGCATAAATTTATGGACATCCCATAAGTTACATGCGCCCTGTTTATCTGATAATCCTCCTTCTATTTCTAGCAATTCAGGCCAATGGCCAAGGTTTTTCCATCATTGATGGGAAGGCGATCAAATTGTACCAAGAGGCTGAGGAGTTAATTTTATCCCGAAAGTACGAGCAGGCTGTAGAAAAATATAAACTTGCGATTCAACGTGAGGGGACTTTTTTAGAAGCATACCAAAAAGCCGGACAAGCCTATTTGACGATGGGTAAATTGGAAGAGGCTGAAAAAATTGCTTTGCTGGGGAAAGCCAAATTGACTGGCAAAAATGCAACTCCCCGTCATGTGGCTGATTATGGCTGGTTTTTCACAAATCTGTATTTAACACAAGGAAAGTTTACAGAAGCCTATCGGCAATTCAAGGAAGTAGATCCGTTATTTGAAGAGAATTTTCGAAGGACGAGTTATTATCGGGACATGAGCCTGAAAATTGATTTTTTAGCCAAGGAACTTGAAAAGTCAAAATCCATCCTTAAGGAGAAATTGATTCATCCTTTGAACGAATACCAACTTCAATATTTTCCAGTATTAACTGCAGATGGAGAACAGATTCTTTTCACCAAAAGAGACGGCACCGGAAATTTTGATAAGGAAGATATTTATACAGCTTTTGTTAAAGGAGATACCGCCTGGACAAATCCGCAAAGCATCGCTTCCACGATAAATTCTGTCTACAATGAGGGAACATGTACAGTAACGGCTGATGGGAATATTTTGATATATACCAGTTGTGATGCTCCAGACTCGAATGGAAGCTGTGATTTATATGTTGCCTACAAGGTAAATGGAGCTTGGCAGCGCCCAACCAATATGGGGTCTAAAGTGAATTCTAGGTATTGGGAATCTCAGCCTTCTTTATCAGCAGATGGACGAATCCTATTTTTCTCCTCAAATCGGAAAGGAGGATTTGGAGGAAATGATATCTGGTATTCGGTCCGTCAATTGGATGGTTCTTGGACAGAAGCAAAGAATTTAGGCCAGCCAGTAAATACGCCAAAAGATGAAATTGCTCCATTCATGTTTTTTAATAATGAGCTTTTGTTTTTTGCGTCCAATGGTCATCTGGGATTTGGAGGAATGGATATTTTTCTTTCCCGAGTAGAAGAGGGAGAATTTAAAGAACCAGAAAATCTAGGCTTGCCGATAAATGATCAATTGGATCAGGTGGCTTTGTTTATCACGGCTCAAAAAGACTATGCCTATTATTCTGAGCGCTTTCAGGAGGATTCTGGAAGGGATAGATCGTTTATTTACCGGTTTCCATTTCCAAAAGAAATCTACTTGGGAGAAAATTTAACTGTCACTGAAGGTAAGGTCATCAATGCTAAAACAGGAGAGCCCGTTAGTGCAACATTATCGCTAGTGTCACTCACCAACGACAGCACCCTTTATCAGTTTCAATCCGACGGGAAGACTGGAGATTTTTTAATGCTCTATCCAGATAAGGCAATTTCAGGGCTTTATGTGGAAAAGAAGGGTTTTTTACCAAAGATTTACAATGTTGAACGCGATAATATCAAAAACGTCAAAGACCTTCAGGTGGCATTGACCCCAGTGGCTTCTGGGGAGGAGTTCGTGTTCGAAAATGTCTTTTTCGATTTTGATAAGTACGAGTTGAAGAGTGAGTCCCTCACTTCATTAAAACGGCTGAATAAATTCTTGCTGGAAAACCCCAATGTGAACATTCTTATTTCAGGGCATACGGATAATATCGGGAGTTTGGAGTACAATAATACCCTAAGTCTCCAGCGCGCAAAAAGTGTTCAAGCTTACCTGGTAGAGTCGGGACTTCACCCAGGACGGGTGATGGTTGAAGGTAAAGGCTCTAGTCAACCTATGGTGCCCAACACCACTCCAGAGAATCAAGCGCTCAACCGAAGAATCACTATTCGGATTCTTTAAATCAAAATTATGTTTTGTCGTTATATCAGTTTATAACTTTTAATATTATTTTACATAACACTTATTTATATAAATATTGATTTACATTTTATGTCAGAATTTTATTTTATCAATATAAATAAAGGATTCATTTTTCAGGATGGTTATTCGAATTCTATACTTTAAAAAGGGAAGCACTACAATCTGAATTTTGATTTAGGCTAAATTTTATCAGAGTTGTTCAACTTTTTTTTAAAAAAATTCAATAAAAAAAATCAAAAATTAACTTTTGTTAACACAATATTATCAAAATAAAAATTTGTTAATCTTGCAATATTCCACCGAATACAATTTTTATTCTGTATTTGGTTATTTTTGAGGTATTTTAGTTGGTGAAATGGCCAAAACTTTTTGCTTCTGATTTTTGTAGTGGTCTTGAGATATTCAAGAATATGGAATATCATTGAAGTTATTAAACCAAATTTTAACCAATATGAGGAAAGTTTTACTTCTAGGACTCACGCTGGTTTTGTCAACTGTTTTCGCATTTGCACAAAATCGTGTGATCACTGGTACCGTGACATCCACTGAAGATGGACTCGGTGTTCCAGGTGCAACAGTTCTGGTTAAAGGGACTACTATTGGTACTGCCACAGACATTGATGGCCAGTATTCAATCAGCGTTCCAGCCGGAAGCAATGTGTTGGTGTTTAGCTTTGTGGGATTGGCATCCCAAGAGGTTACCATCGGCAATCAAACAACCATCAATGTTGCTTTGCAGCCTGATGTGCAGTCTCTTTCTGAATTTGTGATCACCTCTTATGGTGACCAATCCAAAAGAGAAATCACAGGTGCAATTGCGTCTGTGAAAGGGGAGGTTTTTGAAAACCTACCGATGCAATCATTTGACCGTGCGATGCAGGGTCGTATTGCAGGTGTTCAGGTAACGTCAACTACTGGTGCTCCAGGAGGTACGTTGAATGTTCGAATCCGTGGTGTCGGCTCAATCAATGCAGGTAACGATCCATTATATATTGTGGATGGTGTTCAGCTTGGAGGAGGTAATTCATTATCAGGACAAGGACCTCAAAACCCATTGGCTGCAATTAACCCTAATGACATCGAATCTATTGAGGTGTTGAAAGATGCTGCTGCAGCTTCTATCTACGGTGCTCAGGCAGCTAACGGGGTAGTTTTGATTACTACTAAAAAAGGTAAGAAAGGATCTACCCAGACTAAAGTGTCGGTTCAAGAAGGTATTGTTCAGCCTTTGAATTTGTACGAGGTAATGAATGCTACTCAAGTTGCGACTGTAAAAAGAGCAGCATTTATCAATGCTGGCCTTAATCCTGCTAACGCAGCTGCTACTTATGGTAACCCAGAAGACCCAAGCCTTAAGTCTTATGATTGGGTAGACGAACTTTACAGAAATGGTCGACTTTCAGTTTACGACTTGAGTATGTCTGGTGCTGATGAAAAGACAAGCTTCTACTTATCTGGTGCTTACACCAAGCAAGAAGGTCAGATTGTTCAATCTTCCTATGAAAGAGCGACTGGCCGTTTGAATTTGACCCACAGACCTAATAAGAAATTAACTATTGGTGCTAATCTCTCTTTGGCCTACCAAAGAACTATGGGTACTATCGCAAATGGTAACTTTGTTAACGGTCCATTCTCTGCCGGTTTCACCATGAGACCAAACGTTCCTATCTACAATGAAGATGGAACTTTCAGAGCTAACTATCCTTCTAACCACAACTTCGGATACAATATTGTTCAAGGTGTGTATGAAGAATTGAGAAGAGGTACATCTGTTCAGACAGTTTCTAACTTGCAATTGAACTACCAATTCACTCCATGGTTGAGTTGGACTTCCTATTTCGGGGTTGATTTTGCTGATAACAGAGACGAAAACAACAGACCATCAACAATTCCTGTGTTCTCATCTTATGGAGGTCAGTCTTTCTTTGCTGACAATAGAAGAAACAACTACAATACAAACCACAACTTGAATTTCAATAAGAAATTTAATGATGTTCATACCGTTTCAGGTATTGCAGGTTTCGAATACAAAGGCCTTCAGCAGGAACAAACTACCGCAACTGGTCGTGGATTCCCTGATCCTTCGTTGATCTATTTGCAAAATGCTGCTGTACCATTTGCCGTTGGAGGTTCCTTTACAGAATATAAGCGAATGGGCTTTTTCTCTCAAGCGAAATATGATTATGATGACCGTTATACGGCTGATGTAACTTTCCGTAGAGACGGTCACTCCAGATTCGGTGCTGAGAATAAGTGGGGTACCTTCGGTGCAGTTTCTGTGGGATGGAGAATCTCTTCAGAAAGCTTCATGCAAGACCTAACTTGGTTGGATAACTTGAGATTAAGAGCTTCCTATGGTATCACAGGTAACTCTGAAATCGACAACTTTGCCTCTAGAACGCTAGTTGGAAGCTCTGGCCAGTATTTAGGTTCAGGTGGTTTAGCACTTTCTCAGTTGGGTAATGACTTGTTGACTTGGGAAGAAGCTGAAACCTTCAACTTTGGATTGGATTGGACCATCTTCAATGGCCGTGTCATTGGTACAGTTGATGTTTGGAGAAAGAATTCTTCTTCACTCTTGTTCAATACTCCACTTCCATCTGATTCAGGTTTCGGTTCTATTACCAGAAACACAGGTTTGGTTCGTAACCAAGGTATTGACATCGACTTGCAGACTACCAATATCGTAGCTGGTAAATTCCAGTGGAGCACAGCCTTTAACATTACTTTCTTGGAAAACGAATTGATGGAGTTGTATGATGGTCTAGATAGAATTGGAAACACTCTTATCGTAGGTAAGCCAATTTCTTTCTGGTATACTCATAGATATCTTGGAGTTAACCCTGCAAATGGCCGTGCGATGTATGAAGATCCAACCAATGGTGGATATACTTACATTGTAGGTGACGGTACTTTACAATATATCGGAAGTGGTCTTCCTTCTAGCTACGGTGGTCTTTCCAATACCTTTAGCTATGGACCAGTTTCTTTGGATGTATTCTTCCAAGGTCAATTCGGTAACCTAGCAGGTAACCAAGATATGTTCAACTTAGAAGACTGGGGATCAACAACTGGTAACATGAGAATCAACCAATTGAACTATTGGCAGCAGCCTGGTGATATCACCACTGTAGGTAAGCCTTATGAAGGTGGACAAGCTCCAGGTACTTCTAATATCGATACCTTCTCTACTCGATTCTTGAGTGACGGTGGATATATCCGTTTGAAGCAAGTGACTTTGAACTATACCATGCCTGCTGCAGCTGCTTCAAAAATTGGTATGAAAGCAATGACTGTATTTGTACAAGGCATCAACTTGACCACATTTACCAAATACAATGGTCAGGATCCTGAAGCGGTTGGTATTGCATCAAACGTATCTATTGGACGTTTCCCAAATGCTAGACAATTCTCAGCTGGTATTAATCTAACCTTCTAATTGAGCAAAACAGCTATGAAAAATATATTTAAACTAATGATCCTAGGCGGAACACTTGCATTGGGATCTTGTAACCTGGATGTAGAGCCAAGACAAAGCTTGACGCCAGAAGCTGCACTTGCCACAGTGAATGGGTATCAATCCCTAATCTTTGCGACTTATGGTATGCCTAGAGGCTTTAACCAATATGGTCAGCAAATGATGATTGCTCCTGAAATTATGGCGGATAACCTTCGAATCATTGCCAACACAGGTAGATATATCGGACAGGAAGCAAATGCTGACCGAGCACATATCGGCCTTTGGAATACTGGTTATTGGGGAGGTATCAACAATACAAACATCATTATCGATGGTATTGGTGAGGTTGAAGGAGATGAAGCTCTTAAAAACCGAGTATTAGGTGAAGCTCATTTCTTGAGAGCGTTGTTCTACTTCGATCTTGCAAAAGTTTATGGCTATGAGCCAGGCAAGGAAGTTAATGGATTTAACAAGTCAGTAGTATTGAGAACTACTCCTACTTTGGGATTCTCTCAAGCTGATTTCAGAGCTAGATCTACGAATAGAGAAGTGTATGATCAAATCATCTCTGATCTTCAAACTTCAATCAACCTACTTCCAACTTCAGCAATCGGAACTGCTGGAGTGTACCGCGCTACTAAAGGTGCTGCTCAAGCGCTTTTGGCAAGAGTTTACTTGTATGATTCCAAGTTTGCTGAGGCAGAGGCGATGGCTTCTCAAGCTATGGCAACTGTAGGTCTTGCAGATAACGGAACTGGACTATTAACTCCTGAAAACTATGTATCTGCATTCTCTACTGCACCAAATCCTGAGTCAGTTTTCGAACTTGAAATTCGTTCTGTAGACTGGTCAACAGTAGATGGTGTTAACAACTCTGTTTGTTCCTTGTCAGCTAACGTATTCCCAAGTGCTCAGTTTATCGTGACTGCAACAAGTGAGTTGTTAGCAAGCTATGAAGAGGGTGATATCAGAAGAGCTACTTGGACTGAGACTACTCGTTCTGGTGCTTCTGGACCTGTTTACAGATCAAACAAATGGTTGGGCCATAAAGGTGATTTCTTAGAAAACCTTCCAATCATCAGAGGTGCTGAATTGTTCTTGATCAGAGCTGAGGCAAGATTCAGAACAGGTAATCTTTCAGGTTCTAGAGCTGATTTGAACGCGCTTCGTGCTAAAAGAGGTCTTGGAGCTGTTGCTGAAGACTTGGCAGGAAATGATTTGTTCGATCAAATTATGACAGAAAGAAGACAGGAATTTGCATTAGAAGGTCACAGATGGTTTGATCTGAAGAGAAATGGTATGGCGATCTCTAAATCTTCTCGATTTGAGGCTGTTCCTTACAATGACTACAGATTGCTTTCTCCGCTTCCAAATGATCAAATTCAATTGAATGAGCAATTGGAGCAAAATCCTGGTTATAACTAAAATTAAAAACGAAAATGAGAAAGTTATATATCTATTTCGCAGTTGTATTTGCCTCTTTGGCAATGACTTCTTGCTTTGATGATCCAGGAGCTGATTCTTTCATTGCACTCAATGAAGTAGAATTTGACGCAGGTAATCTACCAAACGGTCTGACTACGACGCAAACTCGTACCAGTGCAACTCAAACCAATGAAGTGCAGATTCAAGTAAACCGAGTTTCAACTTCTGCATCAGCTGCTGTTACTGTTGAAATCTCAGTTGATCCTACTTCAACTGCTGTAAGCGGTGTGCATTACAGCCTTGGTACCACTTCGGTTACAATTCCAGCAAACACTTGGACAGTAAATTTCCCAGTGACTATCCTAACTGGAAATATTGATCCATCTGAAGCGCCAGTTTTAAAACTTTTGATCAGCTCTGCTTCTGGGGCAGAAGTATCAAAAGCATACGGTGATTTGGCAATCAACATCAGAGTGGTTTGTCCATCTGCAATTTCTACTGATACAGATGTTTGGACTGCTTCTACTTCTACCATTTATGGTAACTTTACCAAAGACGTGACTTTCAAGCCACTTGGTAATGGGTTGTATGTAGTGTCTGACATTTCAGCTGGTTTATATGCCGCTTTCGGTTTTGATCAAACTCAAGAAGTAGTGTATGGTGACAATTGTGGTAAAATCACTTTCGTAAGAGAGGGTTTGAACCAATTTGCAATTTCAAATCCTGCTTCAGGCGAAACCGTTGGTGCATTCGATCCTGCTACCAATACAGTAACTATGTATTGGGCTGACGTTCCTAATGGAATCGTAAATGCTAAAACTACGTTGGTTAAAAAATAAATTGTCCAACATTTCATAAAAGGGAGGGATTTTTCCCTCCTTTTTTTTTGATTTAATTAACAAATTAAAATTTAAGTGGGTTAAAATTATTGGTTAAATTTCCATTCGATTGCCAAAAATGGACGAGGGGTATTTCACAGTAGCTATGCAAAACAGGTCATTGATAAAAATTTCTTTTGGGATTATTTTCGTTCTTGCCTTGAAATTAGAAGGAGTCTCCCAAACTAGCACCAACAACTCTAAATTACTTTGGGAAAAAGCAAAAGAAGAGTCTGAAGTAAAACTTAAGAGCCTGCTCGTCAGTTTTCAAAAACCAATTGGAATTGATTTTTCTAACTATTCTTATTTGAATCACCCTGAGGGTTTTCAATCCTCTGAGGGACTAGTTTCTAGAGTTCAATATTTGGAGCAAGATGGGACTCCAGTTTTTTATCTCCCCTCAAATGTGAATGCCGCTATTACCACTGGAGCTAATCATTTACAGCCGAATGGATCTTTGAATTTAAATCTTACTGGTAAAGGGATATTAGTCGGAATTTTTGACCAAACCAGACCTAAAAGAGATCATGTGGAATTTGGAAACCGTCTTATTCAAAAGGATGGGTCTACAGAGACAATTAGTGAACATGCCACGCACGTATCGGGCACAATCATGGCCGCTGGAATTAATGCAGGTGCCAAAGGAATGGCTTACGAAGCGAATGGCTGGGCATTTAATTGGGAATCTGACATCTCAAAAATGCTTGCTAATTCTTATGACCCCGCTGCAAATCCTGGAGGAATTTTACTGTCTAACCACTCCTATGGGATTGCTTTAGGTTGGAGACAAAATGGGAGTTCTTGGGTTTGGCAAGGGAACGCTTCAGTCGATCCTGATGAGGATTGGCGATTTGGATTTTATACTTCAAAATCCCAAGCAATCGATGAATTGGTCTATTCCCGTCCGTATTACACTGTGGTTTGGGCGGCTGGAAATGACAGAGATGATCGTGGTGATGGTACTAGAGAACCAGATGGTCCAGAAGATACCATTGGACCGGAAGGCGTTGCCAAAAATAATTTGACCATCGGGGCTGTTTCTCAAGTACTAAATTATCAAAATGCAAATTCAGTTTCAGTAAGTAGTTTTTCATCTTGGGGACCTTCTGATGATGGTAGAATCAAACCTGATTTGGTCGGTATGGGCGTAAATGTGTTTAGTACCACAATCGCATCTGGTCAGGATGGATATGCAAGTTTAAGTGGTACATCAATGGCCTCCCCAAATGTGACGGGTTCGTTGTTGCTTTTACAGCAGCTTTATGGACAGCGGAATCCAGATAAATTTATGTGGGCCTCAACCCTCAAGGCACTTGCAATTCAAACGGCAAAAGAAGCTGGACCAGCTCCAGGTCCCGATTATATGTATGGATGGGGACTATTGGATGTAAAAACTGCTGCTGAATTAATCGTGAATGAAGATGGTAGTTCCTCCATTGTTCGTGAGTTAATTTTAGCAAATGGAGAAACCTACGAATATGAATTTCTTTCGGATGGGGTTACTCCAATCAAGGCGACTATTGCATGGACTGATCCTGCTGGTACACCGCAGGCAACAGCGGTTGACCCTACTGGCTTGATGTTAGTCAATGACTTAGATCTTCGAATTTTTGACGAAGAAGGGAAAGAGTTTTTTCCTTGGACCTTAAATCCAGCTCAGGGAGCAGGAGCTCGAGGTTTACAAAATGCAGATAATTTCAGAGATAATGTCGAGCAGGTATTGATCTCTTCTACCGTTCCCAAAAAATATCGCCTGGTGATTTCTCACAAAGGCACTCTTCGAAATGGGGTTCAGCCTGTTTCTTTGATTTTTACAGCTGGGGTACAAGATGGAGCCTCCGAAACTTTGTATTGGATTGGTGGATCTACGGGAGATTGGTTTGACGGGAATAATTGGTCTACCATTAAAAATGGCCCTTCGTCAGGCAAAGTTCCTTCCGCTGATACACGGGTCGTATTTGACGGAAACACCGGAGATAACTATAATGTGACAATTTCTTCAGCAGCAGAGGTCTTCAGTTTGAATTCATTTGGCAATCAAGTGTTGAACCTAAACCTTGGACAAAATGAATTGGTAGTAACCAATAGCCTCCGCATCAACAATCAAGTCACCCAGGTTTCAAATGGATCAATTCGATTTGAGTCCAGTAGTTCAAATGAATTACTCTTGGAGTTTGGAAATACCGCTTTCAGCGAAGTTTCGATGAGTTTTAACTCAGGAAAATGGAAGGTGATTTCTGCCGAGATGCTAGATGAGGTTAATATTTTGGCGTCTTCTGTCAATTTTGATATGGACGTGCTTTCAGTTAATTCATTGGCAATTACAGATCAAGGTTCTCTTGGAGGTTCAGTTTCTCAAATTGTATTTTCAGAGAATTTCATAATCAATGGAGGTGCTGGGCTTAAGGCTGACCTTCAGTTGAAGTTTTCCGGCTCCGGACTATTCAAGAATGATTCTCAGGTGGCGGTAGATTTCCTTGAAATAAATGATGGGATACTCTCATTGGCCTCAGGAGGGGTGTCGAATCTGAAGATTCAAAAGGGAACAGGAACTGTAAACACCTCCCAAATTTCAATTGCTACTCTGGAATTAGGACCAAGTGCAATTCTGGATTTTGCACCTAGTACTAAATTGGCTTTATCAGAAAACCTGATTGTTTCTGCTACCTCAGCAGAAAAGGCAACACTCAGCGGAAGTGGTACGTTTGAGTTCGATCTTTACAAAAAGATTTGTGTACAAAATTTGGATGTAACCAATGTAAACAAGACTGGACAAGGGATAATCAATCTTGGAACAACAGCTCAGACTGGAACAAGTACGGGATGGTTGAAACAAAATTGTGACGATGTATTGTTTGCCAATTTTGAGACTTCTTTCAATTGCGTGGGAGCTGCAGTTTCGTTTGAAAATTTAAGTGAAGGAGCAATAAGTTCGTATGCTTGGAATTTTGCGGGTTTGGGAACATCCAATCTAGAAAATCCAACCTTCGTATTTTCTACTTCAGGGGAATTTGAGGTAGAATTGACAATTAGTAATTCGCAAGGTTCCACCAAATTTATCCGAACTGTTTCCATTGGAGCGAATGAGCTTGCTAAGCCTGTTATCGTAGCAAATGGCAATCAATTGACTTCCCAGCAACCCGGTCCAGCTTACCAATGGTATCTCAATGGACAGCCAATTGCAGGTGCAACAGCTAGAACATTTGTTGCTGATGGTGATGGTATCTATCAAGTAGCGCTTGTCGATGGAGCATGCAATCGGATTTCTGATCCTGTCGTTATTTCCGCGATTCCTGAATCTGACTTAAGTAAATTCGGCGTGTTTGTTGGCCCGATTCCAACTGAAGATCAACTCACGGTCCGAGTTTCCAATGAATTTGAAGGTTTTGTAATCTTCCGAATTTATGATTCATCAGGCCGTGAAATTCAAAATCGAGTGTCAGGTAAAAACAACCAAGAGATTGTGGAGGTATTTAATTTGCCTAATCAAAAAGGATTATATATTCTAAAAATTCAAACCAACGATTTAATTCTACACAAAAAAGTTATCAAATTTTAAACATGAAAAAGTACTTGTTTTTTGCAGCTATGCTGTTTTCTGGAGTTTCATTCGGTCAAATATCAAATGTCGACATGAATGGTACACCAGCTCGATTAACTACCTACAGTGAAATTGAGGGATCTCCTTATCTATTTAATGATTGGGCTAAAGCCGATATCGGTACCACAAATGCAGGATTGAAGCAGGATGTTGCCTATCGTTTTAATATTCATGACAATGAATTGGAAGTAGTAAATGAGGCTGGCAATAAAATTTATTTGAATAAAGATTATGTGGAATATGTGGTTTTGCAGCGTCCCTCGATCCTAATCGCTGAAGGTACGCCTGGACTACTTCCAAACCTTTTGTTCAAGAAAGGATTTGATTTTGTTCGGGGTATCGGACCAAAAGATTTGGTGAATGTATTGGCTGAAGGAGATTATACTTTGATCAGAAGGTTTTACTCCGATTTGGTTACTCCTCCTAAAAATAGCTACGCTCCAACACCTGGAAGAATGTTCGTTTTTGAGGAGACGTATTACTTAATCGATAAGGATGAGAATGTTACCTCTGTTAAGAATAAAACCAATACGATTCTTAAAGCACTGAAAGAAGCTGATCAGGAAAAGGCTAAATCGATTCTTAAGGAGGATAAGCTTGATTTAAGTAGAGAAGATCATTTGGTTCGGTTCTTTACCAAACTCAACGAAAAGTAATTTCAAATTAAGCCCGATTCATCGGGCTTTTTTTATGCTTTTCCAATCCGGGTGCTTTAGCTACCTTTGCGACATATTTGATTAAGAAAGATGATTCACGTTTCCCGAAAGGAACATTTCAATGCGGCTCATAAGCTTTGGAATCCCAACTGGTCTGATGAAAAAAACTTTGAGGTTTTCGGTCCTTGTGCCAATGTGAACTGGCATGGGCATAACTTTGAATTAATTGTTACTGTAAAAGGACTTCCAGATCCAGAGACAGGATTTGTGGTGGATTTAAAACAGCTGAGTACGTTAATCCGCCGTTTGGTAATCGATAAGGTGGACCATAAAAACTTGAACGTAGATGTGGATTTTATGCATGGTAAACTTGCGAGCTGCGAAATATTGGTGATGGAATTTTGGAAAATCCTAAATCCTGCAATAAAGGAGATAACTAAGTTTGGAGGATTATATAAACTTACCCTCTATGAGACTCCAAGAAATTTTGTGGAGTATTATGGAGAATAACTTAATGTTTTAAGTTTGAAAATGTAAAGTGAAAAGTAGGTCCAAAAGCCTACTTTTATTTTTAAAACAAAAGATCAACTTAATTGAATAAAGTCTACATCATTTCAGGAGAACGTTCGGGAGACCTTCATGCTTCTAATTTAGTTTTGGCATTGAAGAAACTAAATCCCAAACTTCAGTTTCGCGGAATGGGAGGGAGCTATTCTATAGATGCTGGAGTTGAATTGGCTGTGGACTATGCGGAAGTGGCCTTGATGGGATTTTTAGAAGTCGTTTTGGGCTTTCGTAAAGTTTTGAAATATCTCAACCTTGTAAAAAGAGACCTTTTAGCCTTCGATCCTGACGTCTTGATTTTGGTGGATTATGGGGGATTCAATATGAAAATTGCTGCTTTTGCAAAAGAGCAAGGAATCCCAGTACATTACTACATACCACCTAAAGTTTGGGCTTGGAATCAGAAAAGAGCTTTAAAGCTTAGCGAAATTACCGATCAGATTTATTCCATTCTTCCTTTTGAGCCTGAGTTTTTTGAGCGATTTGGGATGAAGGTGCATTATGTAGGTAACCCACTTTTGGATGAAATTCGAAAGTTTAAACCTCATGATTTTTTCTTTCAGAAAAATGAGCTCAGTTATCAGCCTATTATAGCCTTATTGCCCGGAAGCAGGAAACAAGAGATTTTGGGAATGTTGGATAAAATGGTCGATTTGGTGAAAGAGTTTCCTAATTCACAATTTGTGGTGGCGGGAGTGGATAGTCTTCCCGAGGCCATTTATAAGCCTGCAAAAGACGCTGGGATAAAGGTGGTATTTAATCAGACCTACGACTTGCTTTCCCATGCTACCGCAGCTGTTGTAACTTCAGGTACGGCTACTTTGGAGACTGCCCTATTTAGAGTTCCTCAGATTGTGGTCTATCGTACTTCTTTGATATCTTATCAGATTGCCAAAAGACTGATTCGTGTTCCTTTTATCTCCTTACCAAATTTGATTGCGGGGAAAGAAGTGGTGAAGGAGCTAATCCAGGATGATTTTTCGGTGATTCGATTAAAGAATGAACTTCACCAAATCTTTACCAACGTGGTATATAAGGGGGGGATGCTTCAGGGATATGATCTGATTCAAGAAAAAATTGGAGAAAGTTCGGCTTCAGAGACTGCCGCAAGATTGATTCTCATGAAATGAATTCAATTCACCATTAAATAAAAATGCCCCCAAAAGTCGAATTCTTTATGGGGGCATTCTATTTTTTACCTCTTTAAATCATGCGACTTGTAGCCGCTTAAATTTCGATTTATCAAATTTTGATTTGGCATAATCCTCATCGATCACTAATTCTTTGACAGAGTCGTCAGAAGGCAACTCATACATCGCATCCGTGATGATGGCTTCGCATATGGATCTAAGTCCTCGTGCTCCTAGGTTGTATTCAACTGCTTTTTCCACGATAAATTCAAGGGCACTTTCTTCAAACTTAAGGTCAACCCCTTCCATTGCCAGTAATTTGGTGTATTGTTTGACCAATGCATTTTTAGGCTCAGTGAGGATTCGCTTCAATGCGTCCTTATGAAGTGGATCCAAGTGGGTCAAAACTGGTAAGCGACCAATCAACTCCGGAATTAGTCCAAAAGCCTTCAAATCTTGGGCAGTGACATATTGGAGCAGATTTTCCCGATCCGCTGCTTGATTTGCAGCTGATTTGCTGAATCCCATCGGTTGGGTATTCAGTCGCTTTCCGATGTGTCTTGCTATCCCATCAAATGCCCCACCGCAGATAAAGAGGATATTCTCTGTATTCACGGCGATCATCTTTTGATCAGGATGCTTTCTTCCTCCTTGTGGGGGAACGTTGACTACAGTGCCTTCAAGTAGTTTGAGCATAGCCTGCTGTACGCCTTCGCCACTGACATCACGAGTGATAGACGGGTTGTCTGACTTACGGGCAATTTTATCGATCTCGTCGATATAAACTATTCCTCGCTCTGCTGCTTCCACATTGTAGTCCGCCGCTTGGAGCAATCTTGTTAAAATGCTTTCCACATCTTCTCCCACGTATCCTGCCTCAGTCAATACAGTGGCATCTGCAATGCAAAATGGAACTTCAAGAGTTTTGGCTAAGGTTTTTGCCAGGTAAGTTTTACCCGTGCCGGTATCTCCAACCATGATGATATTTGATTTTTCAATCTTTATTTCATCATGATCTTCTTTTTGTTGAAGGCGCTTGTAGTGGTTATATACAGCAACAGTTAAAACCTTTTTTGCTTCTTCTTGGCCAATAACATATTGGTCAAGGTAAGCAGTTAGCTCCTTTGGTTTTTTAAGCTTAAACTTTGGTTTGGAAGTGGACTTTTTAGTTTTTTCCTCTTCTCCCAAAATTAAATGCGCTTGATCAATGCAGAAGTTGCAGATATGGGCAGAAATACCCGATACCATGAGATCAACGTCTTTTTTATTTCTGCCGCAAAAGGAGCAAGTTACTTGAGCCATTACCTAGGTTTTTTTACTAATACTTCATCGATGAGGCCATATTCTTTTGCCTCCAAAGCCTTCAACCAATAATCACGGTCAGAATCACGTTCGATTTCTTCAAATGTTTTTCCTGTGTGATTGGCCAAGATTTGATATAATTCTTCTCTCATCGAGAGGATCAATTTTAAGGAAATTTCCATGTCTCTGGATTGACCTTGCATTCCTCCTGATGGCTGGTGGATCATTACTCTTGAATGTTGTAAGGCAGAACGTTTTCCTGCTGCGCCGCCAGCTAATAAAACAGCTCCCATAGAAGCAGCAATTCCTGTACAAATAGTAGCTACATCAGGACCAATGTATTGCATGGTGTCGTAAATGCCAAGTCCAGCTGTAACGGATCCACCTGGGCTATTTACATATAGCAATACATCTTTCTTGGAATCTACTGATTCAAGAAATAGGAGTTGAGCGACAATGATATTTGCGATGTGGTCGTCGATTCCAGTTCCCAAAAAGATGATTCTATCCATGATTAATCTGGAGAAAACATCAATTTCTCTGAAGTTTTGAGGTCTTTCCTCGATGACCGAACGGGTCATGTTTTCAATATGGGTGGTATATTGATCGAATGCTGTCCCGCTTACGCCTTGATTGTGAATGGCGTACTTTCTAAATTCTTCTTTGTTGATCATTGTTGAGTTTGTTGTGGTGAACAAAAATAAAAAAGTCCTTTAAAAAAGGACTTTTCAATATAAACTCTAAAATCGAATTACTTCTCCAAAAGTTCCTTGAATTCGTCGATCGTGATAGTCTTTTCGACTAGATCGATTTTCTCTTGAACCAATGAAAGGACTTTATCATTTTGAACAGAGGTAAGCATATTCATGTAATTCTGTCCTTCATTTCCTTTTAGGTAATTGTCTACAAAAAGATCCATGCTGGCTTCTAATTGTGCACCAAGTCCAGATGATGCAAATTGCTCCCGGATCATTTCCTTGGTTTTTTCAATTACATCCTCATGCTCTGCCTGAACTCCATGCTCTTTAGCGATCTGGTTTGAAATCAAGGACCAAGTCAACTGCTTAGCATAAATTGGATATTCATTTTCAACATCCGCTTCAGTTACTTTTCCTTCATTTGCTCTTAATAACCATTCTTTCAAGAAGTCATCCGGAAGAGAAATTGCAACCTTTTCAACCAAAACCTTCTTCAATTCTTCTTCAGTGAATACCTTAGATTCACGATCATAAGAGCCCTGAAGTGTTTCTTTTACTTTGGCAATAAATTCTTCTTCAGTTTTTACTTGATCAGGCCCAAAGATTTTGTCAAAGAATTCCTGATTTAGTTCAGCTGATGTTGTACGATTTATGTTTTGAACGGTAAAAGTAAATGAGCCTTTTGCGTCTGCAAAATCTACCTCATTCAAACCAAAAGCGGCAGTCCACTCGTCTTTCTTGACTTCCTTGCCCTCAAATTCAACGATAGCGTCTTTGCTAATACCGGTAAATTTACCCGCTAATTTTTTAGAAATTTTTGAAGTGTCAAGGGAAACGGTTTTAGTAAATTCTCCCTCTTTAGCTGCTAAATCACCGTAAATGAAGTCTCCAACCTCAGAGGTTTCAGGGTTAGAATTCTCTCCATATTGAGACTTTAAATTATCGAGAGTTTCGTTTACTAATTTATCATCTACCGATATGGAGTATTTTTTTCCTTTGATAGATTGATCTAGTGCCAGGGAAATATTTTCAACGAAACCGATTTTGTATTCGAATTCAAATTCTTTTTGAGTTTTCCAATCAATTGAATTGTCCTCTAATTCCACTGGAAGTGGTTCGCCAAGAATTTTAAAAGTTTGTTCCTTGATGTAGCTGTTTAGAGACTCACCTAAAATTTGGTTGATCTCGTCAACAAGAACGGATGTTCCGTACATGTTTTTAACCATGGAAAATGGCGCCTTGCCAGGTCTAAAACCTCGAATAACTGCTTTTTTGGCGTAGTCCTTAAGTTTGGCATCAACCTTAGGTTGATAATCTGCTTCGTTTAGCTTAATTTTAATTGAAGCTTGATTTGCTGCGTGCTTGTCTAATGTGATTTCCAAGGTATTTCGAATTAAACAGATGATGTTGAACTAAAAACCCCCAATCCCTTTCCTGTTAATTAAAACAGTTGAGTGATTGAGGGCTTGTGCTGTGCGGATAGAGGGACTCGAACCCCCATGCCTCGCGGCGCTAGATCCTAAGTCTAGTGCGTCTACCAATTTCGCCACATCCGCATTATATTGAATCAAGCAAGAAAAACACCTTTTGTGACTTCGTTTCCTGATTGTGGATGCAAAGGTAAGTACATAATTTGATTTTTTGCAATGGCTTAAAAAAAATATTTCTAAAAAAGTGGATTGATTAATTCACTGTCCCAATTTTGAAAAAATAATTACCCATGATCCACGTGGATTTAGAATTAGAGCGTAAAGAAATCTTAAAAAGATACCGGAAGTTGCTGCGGCATGCCAAACCCATTCTCAAACCTGGAGATACAAAGCTGATAAAAAAGGCTTTTAACATTTCCCTTGAAGCTCATAAAGACATGAGAAGAAAATCAGGGGAACCTTACATCTACCACCCTCTTGAGGTTGCCTTGGTTTGTGTGGAGGAGATTGGATTAGGGACTACTTCGATTATTGCTGCCTTGCTTCATGATGTGGTTGAAGACACAGATCTTGAACTGGAGGATATTGAACGCGAATTCGGCAACAAAGTCATGACCATTATTGATGGATTGACGAAGATTTCGGGTGTTTTTGAATATGGAAGTTCGCAACAGGCGGAGAACTTCCGAAAAATGCTTCTCACGCTTTCGGAGGATGTTCGGGTTATTCTAATCAAGCTTGCAGACCGATTAAATAATATGCGTACCCTTGGGAGCATGCCTCGTCATAAGCAACTAAAGATTGCTTCTGAGACCATGTATTTATATGCCCCACTAGCGCATAGGCTAGGTCTTTACGCGATTAAGTCAGAGTTGGAAGATCTCTATTTGAAATATACTGATACAGAAACGTACAAGGATATTGTTAAAAAGATCAACGAGTCGAAATCCTATCGAAATAAGTTTATCAAGAGTTTTATCCTTCCAATCGAAGATGAATTAACAAAGCAAGGGTTCAAATTTGTTATCAAAGGAAGGCCCAAAAGCGTCCATTCTATTTATAACAAAATGAAAAAGCAAGGGATACCTTTCGAAGAAGTGTATGACCTCTTTGCCATTCGGATCATTTTGGAAAGTGAACTAGAGGATGAAAAGGCTGACTGTTGGCAAGTATACTCGATTGTTACTGATTTTTATCGGCCTAACCCTGATCGACTCAGAGATTGGATTAGTACTCCAAGATCTAACGGTTATGAATCCTTGCATACCACTGTGATGAGCAATACTGGTCAATGGGTGGAGGTACAGATTAGGACGAATAGGATGGATGAAATCGCAGAGCGAGGATATGCAGCTCATTGGAAATACAAAGAGAAAGATGCTTCTGGAAGGACAAATTCAGGTTTGGATGAATGGATTAGCCAAGTACGAAGTTTGCTAGAATCCAACGATGGAAACGCAATCGAATTCATGGATGATTTTCGAGGAAATCTTTTCCATGATGAAGTGTTTGTGTTTACTCCCAAGGGGGATCTTAAAGTATTGCCTCACGAAGCATCAGCACTGGATTTTGCATTCGAAATTCATACCGAAATCGGAGCAAAATGCATCGGGGCAAAAGTGAATCAAAAATTGGTTCCGATTACTTACAAATTAAAGAATGGTGATCAGGTTGAAATTCTAACCTCCAATAAACAGAAGCCAACAGAGGATTGGTTAAATCATGTTGTCACCTCCCGGGCTAAAGCAAAAATCAAAGAATCCCTAAGGGAAGAGAAAAAATCAGCGATCATTGATGGGAAGGAAATTGCTCAGCGAAAACTTAAATCACTCAAAATCGACTTCACATCTGAGGTAGTAGATCAGCTGCGTGCTTTTTTTGATTTGAAAACCGCAAATGAATTCTATTATCGGCTTGGAAAGGGAATTATTGATCCAAGTTCTATTAAATCTTTCAAAGAATTTAAAGAACAGCAAAAGCAAAAAGCTAAGGTCACTGATCGAGTAAAGGATGAATCATCATTTACCAAAGAAATCAAGAGTTTAAAAGGCCAGGATCATGATCAGCTCCTAATCGGTGAGGACATGGATGTGGTGGATTATATTCTTGCTAAATGCTGCAATCCCATTCCAGGTGATGATGTCTTTGGTTTTGTGACTATCAATGAAGGGATTAAAATTCATCGAACGTCCTGTCCGAATGCTGTCGAACTATTGTCCAATCACGGGAATAGAGTAATAAAAGCAAGATGGACCAGTCAAAAAGAAATTGCATTCCTGGCAGGTCTACGCATCGTAGGAACAGACCGAGTGGGCCTAATTAATGATCTGACTAAGGTGATTTCCAATGAATTGAAAGTGAATATGCGCTCGATCACCGTAGATTCAGATGCAGGAATTTTTGATGGCACCATTAAACTCTATGTGCACAGTACTGAACATTTGGATCATTTAATCAAAAACCTGCAACAGGTAGAAGGAGTCATTAAAGTAACAAGGTTTGATTAGTGGTTGAATTATTTCTTGCAACCCTTAGTTATATTTGAAAAAAAACGAAGAGAATGGCTTTGAATACCACCCATTTTGAGGAAGTCAAGAAAATTTTCACAGCATATCTCGAGAATCAAAAGCTTAGGAAAACCCCTGAACGATATGCAATTCTTGAGGAGATATATAGCAGGTCCGGTCACTTTGATGTGGAAGGGCTGTATATCAGCATGAAAAATAAAAACTATCGAGTCAGTAGGGCCACTGTTTATAATACCTTAGATCTTCTGGTGGAATGTGATTTAGTGACCAAACATCAGTTTGGAAAAAACTTGGCACAATTTGAAAAATCCTATGGGTATAAACAGCACGATCATCTGATTTGCGTGGACTGCAACCAAGTGATGGAATTTTGCGATCCACGTATCCAAAATATTCAAAATACCGTAGGTGAAATTCTAAACTTTCGAGTGTTGCATCATTCCCTAATTCTCTATGGGAATTGCCAGAAAGAAAATTGTCAAAATAAACCTGAAAATAAATGAAGCTAACCTACACCCAAAAAAGAGATCAGCAATCCCACTATTTACATCTTTCTGGTGATTTGATTGGTGATGAAGTAGGTCCTAAATTGGTTGAGATTGTATCAGATGCCATTTTGGATGGGGTGAGAACTTTCGTGGTAGATCTCAGTGAGGTGCGATATATAAGTTCCAGCGGAATTGGATTATTGATTACCATGCTAACCAAAATGCGGAATGTAGGTGGGGAGGTTTACTTGACATCGCCTTCGGAGCATGTGAAAAAATTGCTCATTATTACTAAACTGAATAATATCTTCACGGTCTATGATTCCGTGGAGGATTTTAAAACAGGAAAATAGCACGAGCCCTTGAAAAAGGGCTTTTTGTTTTTTGTGGCCTGCTTTGAATAATAAATAAACTTATTCCCTTGGTTTTCTTTGCCCTTATCGCAAATTTCGCCCTTTAAAAACTCTTTAGTAAGCTTAGAACCCACATCAAATGAAGATGGATGTATTGCTGGGTCTCCAATGGGGAGATGAAGGAAAAGGTAAAATTGTCGATGTGTTAGCTCCTCAATATGAGGTAGTTGCTCGATTTCAAGGTGGTCCAAATGCTGGGCATACGTTGGAGTTTGACGGAATTAAGCACGTATTGCACCAAATACCTTCGGGGATTTTTAGACCTCAGATCCTAAATATTATCGGAAATGGAGTAGTCCTTGATCCAATTATTTTAAAGAAAGAAATTGAGGGTTTGGGCAAGTTCTCGATTGACTACCAGAAAAACCTGGTCATTTCTAAAAAGGCGACAATCATTGTTCCTACTCATAAGCTGTTAGATGCAGCATATGAGCAATCTAAAGGAGATAAAAAGATCGGCTCAACATTGAAGGGGATTGGACCGACCTATCAAGATAAAATTGGTAGATCGGCACTAAGAATTGGTGATATTTTGAGTCCAGATTTCAAAGAGAAGTATGATGGACTTTTGGAAAAACATAAAACCACGCTTTCTTTTTATCAATATCCATTGGATAAATTAGAAGAAATGGAGGCTCAGTTTTTTGAGGCCATTGAGTTTGTTAAAACTCTGAATCTGATCGATAGTGAATATGTGGTGAATGATGCCTTGGCAAGCAATAAAAAGATTCTTGCCGAAGGGGCACAGGGTTCTCTTTTGGATGTGGATTTTGGAAGTTACCCTTTTGTGACAAGTTCAAATACAATGACCGCCGGTGCTTGTACAGGTTTGGGAGTCGCTCCATCACGAATTGGTGAGGTATTTGGGATTTTCAAAGCGTATTGTACGAGAGTTGGAAGCGGTCCTTTCCCAACCGAATTGTTTGACCAGACTGGTGAAGCAATGCGAAAAGAAGGAAATGAATTTGGAAGTACAACAGGAAGACCTAGACGATGTGGCTGGTTAGATTTGCCAGCTTTGAAATATTCCATCATGATCAATGGTGTCACTCAGCTTTACATGATGAAGGCTGATGTGCTCAACATCTTCGAGGAGATTTTGGTTTGTACACACTATCAACTTCCAAGTGGGGAATTGATTGATCGATTAAGCTTCGAAATTACTGATATGGACGTTAAGCCTGTTTATAAGACCATGAAAGGATGGAATTGTTCATTAGCTGAAGTTCGAACTTATGAGGACTTCCCAGCTGAGCTAAAGGCGTATGTTTCCTATCTTGAAGGAGAATTAAATGTACCAATAAAGCTAGTTTCTGTAGGGCCTGACCGAGTTCAGACCATATTGAGATAATTGAATTTCATAGCGAATAAGAAGCCTCTGCTGTAATAAGTTAGAGGCTTTTTGCTTTTTATCCGGTTGTTCCCTTAATTTTCAACTGAAAATATCTATTGGGAAATGATTCGATTTTGGTTTTGGTTGTCGGTATTGTGCTGTGGATTGTTTTTTGAATCACCTGCTCAGATTGGATTTCCATATTGCGAAACATTTCAAACTCCAAATACTTTAAGCGAAACTATTTTTGGTGGAAATGCCAGACTGCTTAATGGGGTACTTCAGCTTACTTCTAATCAAAATGACCAAAGAGGTTATGTATATATTAATGTTCCTTTTCCATCGACTTATGGATTGAAAGTGGAGTTTGAATATTTTAGTTATGGTGGCACAAGTCCTCAACCAGGGGATGGTGTTTCAATGTTTTTATTCGATGGAGATGCTCCAAGTTTTACACCTGGGGGTTTTGGGGGTTCATTGGGATATGGTCCAAGAAATAACGAATCAGGGTTGTCTAATGCATATTTGGGGATTGGTTTCGATGAATTCGGGAATTTTGGAACAACCCATGGAGGTATGGTGGGGAGCTTTTCATCTTTAGATGAATTTGGAAGAGCGCCAAATTCCATTGTTATCCGGGGCCCTGGAAATGGGTATTCTGGATATCAATTTGTGGTTGGAAGAAAAACCATGGAAGTCGGAACTGATAAGGATGGATTGAATCCAGGGGCTCAATTTCCGATTAGTTCTGGTGGTTCTGGAACTTCTCGCGTTACTGATCCTATGAAGCCTGGGTACCGCCGAGTCAATTTAGAATTAACGCCTAATCCAAATGGAGTTGGATTTTTTTTGACACTCACGATGCTCGTTACAACAGAGCCGAATTTACCTCGTCAGGTAACTATTTTTGATCGACCCTATGATTTTATTCCACCAAAAAATCTGAAAATTGGATTTGCGGCATCTACTGGTGGTGCGAATAATTTTCATGAAATAAGAAATGTAAAGGTTGAGGTTTCGGCAGACGATGCTTTAATTAATCCAACTGGAGTAGATATTAATGATTATTCTTCCTGTGCAGGTCAGGAAAATAGGTTTGTGATTGAGGATCAAATGGTCTTGCTCCCCAATGAAAACAGCACTATCCGTTGTCTTCAATTTTTTAGATCCAAAGAGGATATTACCAAAAATGAAGGAGATATCTGTAATCAAGCAAGATGTCTGGAGGCAAATAGGTTTTTGGTGATACCTGAAGGAGTTTTTCAGGCGAGTGACAATGCAGGAGGATTTACCTTTACCCCAAACGAGGACTACATAGGTAAACAGGTAACCGTATATTACACGATAACGGATAGTTATGGTAAAACTTCAGACGGGAATCCGATTACTTTAGATATTAAAGAGTCACCAGATCCGGTTTCCTTACTGAAGGAGGGAGAAAGTATAACAAGGAATCAAATTGAATTTTGTGGAGATGAGCCGATTATACTGGAAGCAAAAGGAGGGGAGGTTTATTCTTCGTATGATTGGGTAAAAGATGGAGAAGTGATTATTTCTGGATCCTTAGATTCAAAAATTCTTATCCTAGAGCCAGGGTTTTACCAAGTATTGGGTTACAATCTAAAAGGCTGTCCTGCGTATTCCAATGAAGTCGAAGTTCTAGAACAAGAGATTCCAAGGTTGATTTCTGATCTGCCAGTGGTGGGCTGTCAACCGACGGAGTCCGTTGATGTCACAACCATAATTGAAGGGTTTGATTTGAATGTGTACGATTATGAATTGGAATTAGAGGAGCGAATTTTCAGAAATGAAGAGTTGAAATCGATTACTGCTTCAGGTGAATATTTATTAAGAAGAAAAGCAAAGCAATTTGAATGCTACTCTGAGCCCAATTTATTGAAGGTAATTATTCAAGATAATCCTATAATTCCAGATTTTGAATTTGTGGTCCAAGGGACGGTTATTTCAGATGATGCTTCAGGAGGCATATTTCCAGACGATCCAATTGCATTTACTGATAAGTCTGATCCGAGGACTGTGAAATGGGATTGGGATTTTGGAGACGGAAAAACCTCAACAGAACAAAATCCAGTTCATGTCTTTGGAAAGAAAGGCCAGTTTCAGGTTTCACTAAAAATCACAGATGAACTTGGTTGTAAAACCTTCTTTTCTAAGGTAGTCTCTATCACGAAAAGTTTTAGAATAATGGTGCCTACTGGCTTTACACCCACTCAGCCTGATAATAAAACCTTTTTACCTAAATGGAAAGGTTTAGCTAAAATCGACATGACTATTTATAATCTTTGGGGAGAATTAATTTTTAAGACTACCGATTTAGAGACTCCTGGGTGGGATGGGAGTTTGCAAGGCAAGTTACTCGAGCCGGGAATTTTTGTATTTCAATTAAAAGGAGTTTCGATCGACGGAGAGAATGTGGTCGAAAGCGGAAAATTTCGGCTAATTCGATGAGAAAAATTCTTTACACATTCTGTTTGTTGGTCATAAATCTATCCAAGCTTTTGGGTCAGGACATCCAGTACAGTCAATATTATGCAAATCCTATTTACCTAAATCCAGGTTTGACTGGGAGTACAGGTATGAATCGATTTGGGTTTAATTTTAGAAATCAATGGCCAGGGCTGGATCAAACTTTTGTGGCCTATTCGGGCTATTATGATTTTTATGTTCCTGAAATAAACTCCAGTATAGGAATTATTATTCATGGGGCGCAGGAGTCATTTACAAATACCGCAATTAATGACCTCGGTCTTGTTTATGCCTACCGTCTTAAAATAGATGAGAATCAGTTTCTCCAATTTGGGATACAGGGAAGCTTCATTTCAAGAGATGCTA